>JAYWAU010000555.1:0-8226 GCA_043782265.1 Ferruginibacter sp.
TGAGATAAAAACAAATTGCAGACAATTCCCAAAAGATCAAATTATAAAAATTGATTGAAGAAAATAAAACAGCTGATTTGCGTAGAAAAATTAGACGACAGAATTGAGGTGTTCGTATTAATTACTTTACTTCCAGTTTCAACAATATTTCTTTTTCTATAAAGGCTTCCAGGTCATCGCCAACAACACATTCACCAACACCCGCCGGTGTTCCTGTAAAAATTAAGTCGCCAATGTTTAAGGAAAAATAATTAGAAATATGCGATATAATAAAATCGAAGTTAAAGATCATCTGGCTGCTATTACCTTGCTGCACCAACTCCTTATTTTTATAAAAACTAAAATTGATGTTCTTTTTATTAAGTGCCGGTGTGATATCTATAAATTTTCCTACAGCCGCTGAATTATCAAATGCTTTGGCTTTTTCCCATGGCAGCCCTTTGGATTTAAGTTCATCCTGAATATCTCTTGCAGTAAAATCAATGCCTACTGAAATACCGTTGTAATAATTGGCGGCATGCCTTTCCTGGATATATTTACCATTTTTACATACCCGCAATACAAGCTCACACTCATAATTAAGTTCATTGGTAAATTCAGGATAGTAAAAGGGCGTATGGCTCTGGAGCAGCGCACTTTTAGGTTTCATAAAAATGACCGGTTCATCTGGTATATCGTTGCCAAGCTCTTTGGCATGTGCCGGGTAATTTCGGCCTACACAAATTATCTTCATTGTTTTTAATTATTAGGATAGCAGGGTTTAGAGAGCGAATATAAACAAATCAAATTAACAAAACAATTATGTAAATACTTCTGCTCTTTACTCCTTTATAGAAAGTTTATTTACTTCATTCATGGTTTGATCAATACCAACAGCTGCAAAACTTTCAATTACTTCGATACATTTTTGAATCTTCAATTGTACTGTGAAAAACTCACTATTTAACCATTTACCCAATACAAATTCTGCCTGCAAACCTTTTGGATAGTTATTTCCAATACCAAACCTAAGTTTGGGATATTTATCCGTACCCAAGGTGTTTTGAATATCTTTTAATCCATTGTGGCCGGCATCACCACCACTAGGCCGTAAACGCAATTTATCTAATGGAAGCGCCAATTCATCCACAATAGTCAACGTATTTTCAAGAGGGATTTTTTCCTTATCCATCCAATATTTAAAAGCACGTCCACTAAGGTTCATGTAGGTTGTCGGGCAAATGCAAACAAACTGTTTTCCCTTCCATTTTACTTCGGCTACATAAGCCAGCCTTTTAACTTCCAACGTTCCTTCATGCTTTTCTACAAAAGCATTCACTACATCAAACCCAATATTATGACGTGTATTGGCATATTCGCTGCCTATATTACCAAGACCTATGATTAAGAATTTCGACATGTTGAAGGCGAAGGTAAAATAATTGCCTTTGTCGCCAATAAGCTTTCTATAATTACACGAAAAACGAAATATGTTAACCGTTTAGTATACTTACACCTGATTTAATTGTCAAACAATCTTGAATATAAACTTCTTATTAGGAATAAAAGACGGTTTTATTTTCACGAAATAATTATTAACCAACCATTATTTTTATTGAAATAAAAAAACATTTAGCTAGAGAACCTGCCTGCGTGGTAATGAGTTTCAGAAATTAAAATACCGGTGTTGCTACAGAATCATATTTAATAGCAAAAGCTATTTTATAAATTGCCGGAATTATTTACTTTACATGTAAAAACTAGTAGTCTCAAATAGTAAGATATGAAAAGATAGATTTGAGAATAGATTTATTGAATAGAAGGATTTGATTTCTTAGACTTAAAAATTTTGCCAAGTAAACTCAGCCCACCTGATTTAATAGCATCTGAATTTTTTGAGACCAACCCTGCCACACCAAATTCAAGCGCTAGTCCAAGTATTTTTTTTACTACGCCTGCAGATTTACCTATCAATAATTTTTTGGACAATAAGCCTGCTCCAACACTAATTGATGTATCAATGATATTATCCGAGACACCAGGTGAATTGACTACTTTATTTAAAGAATTTTTTAAAATATTAATCGGTTTAAGGCTTTCATAAGCAATATGGAATTGTTCGGTAAGCCTCTCTTTGTGTATGCTTTTTTGTTTTTCCAGTAACTTAATGGCTTCTTTAAGTTCTGAGGAATTATTAATTTCCATAAAGATTAATTAAGTATTTTTTTTACAATAATATCATTTACCGGCCCTTTTAGCCATTTATCTTTAAAAACAAAGAGTAGTACCGCCAGTAATAAATAAAATCCTCCAACGATAAAAAAACCATACCATATTTGCCCCAGTACTGCCCCTAACCAGATAGAAATGCCTATGTTTAAAATAAAGATGCCGAATGTTATTACCAACGTAATAACCATACTCGAAACAACAGTAGATATAACATCTGACGACTTATCTACCGTCTTCAACTTCAATAAATCTACTCTTGTTTCCAGATAGTCGCCTGCACTTTCAAATAATGACCCCAAGGCATTTGGCTGTTTTTCCATATATTTAATTTTAGCTGATACCAGCCATAAATTTTTGTTTAAGATAAAGAATGTTTTATCTGCGATTTTGCAGAAGCAACTTTTTCCATTCCTTCTTCCAGTTTAATTTCCGCCTCATTTTTAGCAATTTCAATTTGATCTGCAATACCATCCACCAGATCATTAATTTTTGTTTTTAATGACTCTTTTAAATCCGAACCCTTTTTACTTATTTTTTTCCTTGTGTCTGCACCTTTATCCGGGGCGAACAAAACTCCTAATACTACGCCTGCCGCGGCTCCAATTAAAACTCCTGTTAAAATTTTTGAAGAACTCATAATTTAAATTTTAAAAAATGTGAATAAATGTTTTAAGATATAAAACCACCATGATGTAAACTTATTTTTTTGAACAGCACCGCTAAACAATATGATCAAAATTCTTTAAAAACACAACTGAATTGCCATGTAAATTTCCGCAATAAAAATCACTTTTTTGGAAATTATTTTTGCAATTAATCGGCTTATTGTAAGGCTACAATAAAATTTTAGTGTGCTTTCAATTTATTTCAACAGCATAAATTATTTTAGCTGCCTCTTTTAAAGAGAGGCATTTTCTATCATAAAAATTGCCAGTCTTATTTTTAATAAACTGTTCTTGGAATTTGAAGTAAGTAATAATTTTTTTAATTAATTCATATACCTGCGCAAAGTCCAGGCAATCGTTTCATGCTGTTCCATTAATCCTGTCAAAAAATCGGCTGTTCCTGCATCACTGTATTTTTTATCGCAATCATCAATACCCTTCCTTAGCGCTTTAATTACTGTTTCATGATCGTTTAATAATTCTTTTATCATGTCCATTCTTGCAGGATATTTACCTACGGCTTCTTTAAGACTTGTTAGGCTTAAAAATTCTTTCATTGTACCAATTACAGGACTTCCCAGCTTACTTATTCTTTCTGCAATTTCATCGATTGCTTCTTCTAACTGAGCATACTGGCTTTCGAATAGCTTATGTATTTCCATAAAACTTTCACCCTTTACGTTCCAGTGAAATTTTCGGGTTTTGGTGTAAATAAGCACAGCATCAGATAATACCGATGATAACAATGTTGATATACTTTGTAAATTCTTATCAGAAATACCAATATTGGGTTTCATAATTTTATTTTTTGGTTAACTTTTTGAATAAATAGTTACACTAATTGATTGGATTAATTTTGTAAATCATCTAATATAACGTGTTAAGCAGTTTCCAAAATGTGTACCACTAAATTTGGCTTGATTGAAAAACAAATAAAAATTAAAACTTGTAGAAAAAGAGATACAAATGGGTATGATTTTCTACATTGTAATATTATTTCTTTAGTATGCTTAAGGTTATTAAACAATTACAAATAGATAAACGAATCCGGCTTGGATATGGAGCTGCATTTTTATTACTGTTAATTTCCTTTGTTTTAACCCTGTATGCCAACAGGCAATTGATGGAACAAACAAAAAACATTACCCGTACCACCACAATTATTATTTACATGGAAGATCTTATATCAGGATTAAAAGATGCTGAAATAGGAGTAAGAGCTTATTTTTTTGTAAAGGATGAAAAAATTTTAAAACCGTATCAATTAGGCGTAAAAAGAGTTGACAGCATATTCTCTTATTTAAAAACTATTTTTGGTAATTTAAATGGAGAACAAAAAAATCTTGATAATTTAAAAAAACTAATCAAAAAAAAATATGCATTGATGGAATATGGGTTACAATATTTCAGAGATCACGATTTTATGATGTCTGATACGCAAATTGAAGTTGCAGATGAAGGTAAGGTTGTTATGGATTCAATTAGAACCGTAATAAAATCGATGCAAACAGCTGAAAAAGATGTGCTTGTAGAAAAAACAAAAGTGCTTGATACCAAGTACAGAGCGATGAATACTTTTATCATTTCGTCTTTGGTGCTTGGTTTAATATTTGCTTTTTACGGTTTATTAACTTACATAATGGAAAATAAAGCTCGAAAATTATCGGATAAGAAAGTAATTGAATTTCAACAACAATTGCAACTACGGATTGATGAACTTGATACCGCCAACAAAGAACTGATACAAATGCGCCGAATTGAAAAATTTGCTGCAACAGGTAGAATTGCCAGGAATATTGCACATGAAGTACGCAACCCTTTAACAAATATTGACCTTGCTATTGGGCAGATAAAGTCTGAAATTCCTAACCTTGATGAAAATTTTTCTATTCTGTTTGATATGGTAAACAGAAATAGCAAACGCATTAACCAATTGATTACAGAATTACTGAATGCAACCCGTTTTTCTGAATTGAACTATCAGCCCGTTTTGATAAATACCCTTTTAGATGATGCACTTGAATTGGCCAAAGACAGGATTGATTTAAAGCAAATAATAGTGAGAAAAAATTACGACACAGGAATCCGAACCATTTCATGCGATAAAGAAAAACTTACAACTGCGCTGTTAAACATCATTGTAAATGGAGTTGAAGCAATAGAAAAAAAAATCGGAATTCTGTCCATCAATACGAGAGAAGAGGAAGGCAAATGTGTGTTGGAAATTATTGACAATGGAGTGGGTATGGATAAAGAGACGCTGAGCAAATTATTTGAACCCTATTTTACTACTAAACAAAAAGGAAATGGATTAGGCCTTGCAAATACACAAAATATTATTTTAAATCACAAGGGAAGTATACAGGTAGAAAGTGTTCCCGGCAAGGGCACTAGTTTTATTATCCGGTTTGATTTTGTTGAACAGTAATTTTTTTTTCAGAGCTATTTTTAAATTTCATCTTTTCTAATTTTGTATATATCCTGCTTTTCTTAATTCCGGTTTCATCTCCTAATAATATACCCCATGGTTTAAGGTGCTCTACCCTGTCGAAGATTACTTTTAATATTGCAATTGTGGGAATAGATAAAAACATTCCTGATATACCAGCAAGTGCCCCTCCAATTAATACCCCCAAGATAGATATTAACGCATTTATTTTTACTTTTGAACTAACCACTTTAGGCATAATGATATTATTATCAATAAACTGAACCAACACTAAAATAACTACCACCCCTATAATATCACTAATATTGTTAGATGTACTTAAAGTAATCAACATGCAAAAAACAGATGCTATAAGCATTCCAATATAAGGTATCATATTTAGGATAGCAGCCAATACTGCTAAAAAAATGGCATATTGAATACCCAATATAAAAAAACCAGCGGCATTAATGGTTGCAACTATTACCATTTCAATAATTAAACCCATCATATATCCCTGTACAATCGATCTTGATTCCTGCAGTACTTCTTTGACATTGTTTTCATGTTCTCCTTTAAAAAGGTTAATTAAAAATTTGCGAATCATATTTCTGTAATACAATATTAAAAATGTATACACCGGTAGTAAAACTATTGCCAATAATGCTTCAGTAACTGATATAAAGGTTTGCCCAATTACGTTGCTGCCGGAATTTTGTATTTTGTCTTTTGCAGTAGCTATCATACTGGTTTGTTCCTTAACAGTAAAATTAAATTTTTGATACACCCATTTTTGAACAGTAGTAAAATGATCTGAAAGATGACTTTTGATAGATGGAATATCCTGTACAAAACCTGATACCTGTGAAGAAAGGAAATATACTATTGTTGAAATAAAAATAATTGCAGCAAAAATAGCGATTAAACTAGCCATTACTTTTGGCACATGTATTTTTTCCAAAAAATTGGTAATTGGCAGTAGCAGGATGGCTAATAAAATTGCGAATGCAAAAGGTGCTATTATATTTTTACCCATGTAAATAGCAAGGCAATCAAGGTAAGACTCAAAAGTGTAAAGCCTAGTTTTTTATAAAATGGAGATGGAGGTACTTCTATTTCAGACATATTATAAGTTTATAAAAATGTCACCTTTTAGCTATTAAATAGAAAAAAGGTGACAGTTTATTATGCTCATTGTTTATAAATGTAACTTTAGTTTTTTATTTCTTTAAGCAAAAGAAATTAAAAAACTATGCTTCACGCCTTATCACTTTCAATAAAAAGGCAACAATAGCGATAACCAATAAAATATGAATAATTCCCCCGGCATGAAATCCTAAAAACCCAATAGCCCATGCAATCACAAGTATTACTGCAATTACATATAATAAGTTTCCCATAATAATTAAATTTTTTTATGATTAAATATTTATGTAGAAAAAAGTATAAAAACCCTGCCAGCTATTTTAAACAAAAAAAAATTAGTGTTACATCTTAATTAAGGACAGTTATTGTACCATTTAGGTCGTTCGTTAATAACTATAGAGGAGGTTCTGTAGAAAAAAATCTACAGACTGGGAATATAATGTTAATTTATAAGTGCTTCCATTGCACTGTTTATTGCATCCTTGGTAAAAGGTTTACCAATAAAAATATCTACGCCCATACTAATTGCCTGCTGCCTGTCTGCAATTGTATCATAAGCTGTAATCATTATTATTTTTGTAGCAGGATAATTTTTTTTTATGTGATCAACGAATTCAATACCCAATCCATCAGGCAAGTGATTGTCTAAAAAGACAATGACTGGTGAAGAATTTTTTAATTCTACTACCGCATCTGCAAGATTATTTACATAATGTGTTTGGTAATTCTTTTGTTTTAATATCCCACTTAAAAGGTAGCATATGTCAATTTCATCATCAATTATAAGGGCTTTCAAATTAGTCTTTTTAATAAATGTAATACTGGATGTAAGGTTTATTTTTGTAGATAGAAATATTATATCAACAATTACAAAGCCAAACAGAAATTTGCAAGTATGGTTAGTTAGTTAATGCCTTCTAAACGATTTGAAAAGAAATATATTTTATACTATCTTCAACAATATTTTCAATTTAAAATTGCAATAAAGAACCTTAAATATTTCTAAGCAGTAAAAAAGTTACGGATTCATAATACTTTAATTAATTTTTTACTATTGACGCTTTTAAAATTGGGCACGTTAGTGTAGTATAGCATCTATTTATACAGCCAATAACTATCTGTAATTTTTATGGGCTGTGGGGTTATAATACAAGTTTAAGGTTTTACCAGAGACTAACATTTAAAGAAGTTTATTAGTTTCCAGCACCGTAAAATAAGCCCAGACGTTACTTAGAACGAATTTAATAGAAGAAACAGGTATTCATAAAGTAACATTAAAAAAAGAAGTTTAGGTAGTGTATCTTTGAGTAAATATTGGGTAAATGAACAAAAGCATACTAATTATTGATGATGATGCAGATATGTGCATGCTGTTAACCAGATTTCTTACAAAAAATGGTTATACAGTAGATTTTGCCCATAGTGGTAACAAGGGAATTGAAAAATTTAAAGCCGGTAATTTTGAAATTGTTTTATGTGATTACCGACTAGGTGATAAAAAAGATGGCAAGGATATATTGCTGGAGATAAAACAACACAATCCACAAACGATTGTATTAATTATTACAGGTTACTCCGATATAAAAACTGCTGTTGATGTAATAAAAGCCGGAGCCTACGATTATATAACTAAGCCCCTAATACCAGATGAGGTATTAAATGTTTTAAGTGCCGCATTAAACCAGCAGGCTGACTACGAAACTCCAACAATAGATAACGCTGCATTTAATAATGGAAGTAAAAAAAATTCTTCTGCGAGCACTGAATTTTTAGTTG
>JAYWAU010000556.1:0-21902 GCA_043782265.1 Ferruginibacter sp.
CATTGTACTCTGAGCCCGCCACAGATTCTCTTGTTAAAACATTGGGATGGGTTCGGGAAAACCCTGCCGGTTTTGGTGCACCATGGATCATAGCCATCAGTTCCCTTGCTGCACATTCATCAGCAAAATGATGTAAAAAATTAATCGCCTTTTGATCATCCCTGTCAATAAAATCTGTCATTACAATTTTTACGCCCCAGGCTTTAAAGCTATCCAACGCAGCAGTCATTTGCCTGCGCATCGTCTCAGCCTGTGTCCATAAAATAACACCGATATGATGTTCATTGGCATAACGGATGATCTCTTTTACATCCATGCCTTTTGTGATCGCAAAAAGGTCATTCACATCCGACCAGCCTGCATCCAGCATCACATAATTCAAACCAAAGCGGGCAGCAAAGTCCACATAATATTTGTAAGTTTCAGTGTTTAATCCTGCTTTAAAATCCACCCCATATAAATTCAGATCGGTGATCCATTCTTCTGTACTTTTTCCCGGCTTTATCCAACTGGTATTGGTTAACGAAGATGGAGCTGCCAGCCGGTAAACTATGTCATTGGAGAGTATCGATGCATCAGTAGGAGCAATGGCAATAATGCGCCATGGAAAGGTTCTGTTGCCATTAGTAGTGACAATGTAATTGGCACGTTCAGTTACAATTGACTGGCGAAAACCATCACCACCCACTACTTTTTCGTTGGCGGGATAAGGCGCAAACACACCGGTTAAACCATTGCCCTTTCCCTTCTGCAAAAACATACCGGGGTAATCAATGATATCAGATTCTGTCAAAATAATTTTCAGCGAATCTGGTAAACTGATGAGAACAGGCGAGAAAAAAAGCAGGTTGCTGTTCAGAGTATCTATCCGGGCCGACTGGTAAAACCCTTCAAAACTGGTATGAAAAATATCTGCATCATCTCGCTTTTTTACGGGAGGAAAATAAACGACCGCTTCAGGTGAAAAATTGAAAATAGCCTCTTCGTTTGTAATGATAAGAGGCTGTTTTTTTTGTGTAGAAAAGCGATAGGCAACACCATCATTGTATGCACGGAACTGCACTGAAAATCCTTCCCTACACTGAATGGTAAACTCGTTATAAATATCTGGAACGACAGCCCTCTTTTCTTTTAAAACGGGATATAAAATATTATTGACAGCCTTATTACCGGCATGGAGCACATGTGAATTTTTGCCCAGCACTTCCCCATTGTTTAGCAACATTGAAATAGACGAAGGCAAAAGAACCATCTTGTTATTATACAAAACACTGTAGGTTATTTGTTGTTGCAAATCAATAACTACAGTCGTCTTTTTATCAGGAGAATAAAAAGTGTACTTGCCTGCAACTGACTTTGTGGTAAGGATGCAGCTTAATACAAACAAGGCAATCGTTCTAAATAATAACATTTCAACTGGTTTTAAAAGGGAAAACCCTATCGTAAAATTCAATAAATTTCTTTTGATCCTGGTACAGTCATAGTAAAAAAGAGAGGTCTTCTCCGGGTAAGATCTCCCGTTTATCCGCATGATCATTTTTATCCCAATAAAATAACACAGCCCCTTTTTCACCAATAAAATTAAGCTTGGTTCCTTCCAGTTGTAACGCCGTTCCTTCGGGCAAAGCTACTATTGGCAAGCCTGGGTTCATTTGCATAAATTCTTCCAGTCGCTGGTCACGGGTTTCGCCGTGATGTCCTGCTGGTTTTACATTGGTGTAATGCGGATTTATCTGAAAGGGTAACAGTCCCAATGCATTAAAACTTTTGGGTGCTATCACCGGCATATCATTGGTGGTGCCAATACCCGGACCCGTGATATTTGACCCTGCACTCCAGCCAATATAGGGAGTTCCTTTATTTACCCTATCCCTGATGATATCAAGCAACTGGCATTCATAAATATCATGCAGTAATTTAAACGTATTCCCTCCACCCACCATAATAACATCAGCTTGCGCTATTATTGCTTTTGCATTTGAAGGTTGTACTATTTGAATGGTATATGGCAATTCCTTTAAAGCTTCCTGCACCATTGTAGTATATGCTTCATAATCGTTATCTACTGCCGCAAAAGGAATAAATGCGATGTTCAGTGGCTTATCTCCCAAAAAATTCTTAATCACCGGCAATGCCATTTGCAGATAACCATTGTTACCAACCCTTGAACTGCTGAATGCTAAAATTCGGTTTAAACTCATCGTAAATTTTTTATACTGCTGCTTCCTTTCAAAGGTATTATTTAAATAATCACCTAAATAAAAATTATAAAAGTGCCAATCAAAAAAGCCTCTCACAGTTTTACACTATAGAATTTTAAAACTAAAAATCATTATTTGAAAACAATATCTTCTTTAAAAGTACAGTTCCAATTTTAGCTTTTTAATTTGCCGCATTTGTAATAATTTTAAAGTATGAAAAGATGGCTGCTTTCATATTTTTTTATTTGTTTTATCCAGGTTTCAAAAAGCCAGGATCAAAGTAGCAGTTCGCTACATATTCCTGTTGAAGAAACCTACTCAGCCAGTACCATCGCAAGTTATGTGCGATCTAACTTTACCTCAGACAGGGAAAAACTAAACGCCATTTATGGGTGGGTTACTGCCAATATACATTACGATAAGGACAGCATGTACAATATCAATTGGGGCAAAGAAAAAGATGAACAGGTAGCTGCTACTTTAAGAAGAAAAAAAGGCGTTTGCGAAAATTATGCTACTGTGTTTTCCGATATCGCCGTAAAAAGTGGTGTTCCTTCTTTTGTGGTAAGTGGTTACACAAGGGAGTTGGGCAGTGTTAAAAAAACAGGACATACCTGGAGTGCTGTGATGCTCGAGAATGAATGGCTTTTATGCGACCCCACCTGGGATGCAGGCGCAGGTAACCACAACAATTATTTTCTGGTACCACCTGATCAGTTTATAGAATCGCATATGCCTTTTGATCCCCTATGGCAATTATTACCCTTTCCCATTACGCAACAGGAATTTAGCAGTCGACATTTGTATGCAAAAAGGGAAACACCTGCCTGGAATGTTGGCGATTCTGTACTATCGTTTCTGCAACTCGACAGTCTGCAACAACTGGAAGCATCTTCGTTGCGAATGAAAAAGGCTGGGATAGATAATGATATGGTAAAGATTTGGCGCTCGTATCTTGATATGAAAATTGCAATAGTGTATGGTGACAAAGACATGAATTTATACAATGAGGCCGTAGCCGATCTTAACAGGGCCACCAAAATTTTTAATGAATTTGTTCAATACAGAAACAATCGGTTTATGCCAGCAAAGTCGGATGCGGAAATGAATGGCTTGCTTGCACCTATTGCCGGGATACTAATATTGGCCAATAAAAAACTGGATAATATTGGTCGTGAAGTGGAGAATTTCCAGTACGATACCGGCACTCTTAAAAGCAGGCTACACAAATTGAGCGAAAGGGTTAAGGAGCAGCAAGTATTTTTGAAGCACTACCTGGAAAGTAGTGTTGCCGACAGAGGTAAATTATTTTACCAGTAGCCAACCTGTAATCTTAATTTTAAAAATAAGGGAATTCATTAAAACAAATTAGATTCGTATCGTAACAGTATTTCTTATTTCTCAAAAAAAAATCATGAAAAAATTTATTTTATTCTTTGTTATTGCAATTGGCTTGTTTTCCATAACAGCATTTACAGCCAAAAATGCAAAAGATAAATGGATATCTCTATTCGATGGCAAGTCTCTTAACAATTGGAAAGTAGGTGACAATGCGGGAACGTTTAGTGTTGAAAACGGAACCATCGTTGTTAATGGGGAAACTGCACATTTATTTTATGGCGGAGATGTCAACAATCATACCTTCAAAAATTTTGAATTTAAAGTAGATGTGATGACCACTCCGGGATCCAATTCGGGCATCTACTTTCATACAGCCTTTCAGCAAGGCGGATGGCCTGCAAAAGGATACGAGGTACAGGTTAATAATTCTCATACCGATTGGCGCAGAACTGGTAGTTTGTATGGCATACAGGATGTGAAGGAAGTATATGTAAAAGACAATGAATGGTACACAGAATATATTAAAGTAGAGGGAAAAAGAGTAATTATTAAATTAAATGATAAAACTGTGGTTGATTACACAGAACCTGCCAATCTAAAACGTGAAGGAGGCGATTCTTTACGTATCATCTCCAATGGCACATTTGCTTTGCAGGGGCACGATCCAAAGAGTAAAGTTTATTTTAAAAATCTAATGGTAAAAATTTTACCTGAATAATTTTTCAGCAGTCTGTGGTACATTTTAATGAAGGTGAAATAATAAATAACGGAAAGAGAAAACTATAACTGCTTATATCCCCCCAAACCAAAAAAATATTTTCGGCTTGGGGGGATAGGTATAATTTTGCTTTCTTTTTCATACCTAAAAGCAATTGCTTTGGCAGTAGCTACCATAGAAAAATATGAATTTACCAGCAACAGCATCTTCAGAAAAAGTGAGCATATTACAGGAACAAAAAATGCGGGAACTGCTTCTGTATGTTCATACACACTCCCCTTTTTACCGTGAACTATTTGCCAAATACCAGATTGATATAGCTTCTATTAAAACACTTGCAGACTTATCTTCCCTGCCAGTTACCAGTAAAGAGGACCTGCAGCAACGCAATAGTGATTTTTTATGTGTTGATCCCGTTAAGACCATTGAATACGCATCCACATCAGGGACATTAGGCAGCCCGGTTACTATTGCACTTACCGAAAATGATTTGAACCGCTTAACAACGAATGAATATAATTCCTTCGTTTGTGCAGATGGTTCCGCAACAGATATTTTCCAGTTAATGCTTACTCTCGACAGGCAATTTATGGCGGGTATTGCTTATTACTCAGGATTACGTAAGTTGGGCGCAGGGATTATCCGCTTAGGTCCGGGAGTGCCTTCACTGCAATGGGAAACCATACAGCGACTTAAACCTACAGCTATTGTAGCTGTTCCATCTTTTATACTTAAGCTCATTAAATTTGCAAAAGATAATCATATCGACCTGAATAATTCGTCCGTAAAAAAAGCAATATGTATTGGCGAAAATATACGTAACACTGATTTCTCTTATAATATACTCGGTAAAAAGATTACCGAAATTTGGGACATTCATTTGTATTCAACCTATGCTTCTACTGAAATGCAGACAGCATTTACTGAATGTAGTGAAGGGCGTGGAGGTCACCTCCAACCAGAATTATTGATTGTTGAACTGCTGGATGAAAACAATCGGCAGGTTGCTGCAAATATGCCGGGAGAGGTCACCATAACAACACTTGGAGTTGAAGGAATGCCATTGCTACGCTATAAAACAGGAGATATTTGCATGTACTTTGATGAACCCTGTGCTTGCGGCCGCACAAGTTTGCGCTTATCACCGGTCATGGGACGTAAAAAACAAATGATAAAATTTAAAGGCACTACGCTTTATCCCCCTGCCTTATTTGATCTGTTAAACGAGATGGAGGAAGTACTTGATTATGTGGTTGAAGTGTATTCAAATGAAATTGGAATGGATGAAGTTTTACTCCACCTTTCAACCTCCGATAATAGTAAAGCCTGTGATAACAGGATAAGAGCTTATTTACAGGCCCGTTTACGTGTAAGCCCGCAAGTTACCTATAACACTGCGGAAGAGATACAGAAAATGCAGTTCCTCGAAGGAAGCAGGAAAGTGGTTAAATTTATCGACAGAAGGGTTTAACCAATTGGTAATTTATTAAATGTGATGTTTTACGAAACTCAACAACTGCTCAATAAACCTTATCAACTAAAAACATAAATTTTACCACATCCAACTTATTTGTTGGTTATGCTTTTATCTTTGGCGATTACTATTTAAAATAAGATTAAATGTCGCTTATGGTACCTATTGGACAAAACGTCCTTTCTTTAGATGATTTCTCTGATATCCTGTTTAAGAAAAAAGCAATTACTTTACCTGCATCCGCTTTAGAAAAGATTAATGTCAATTTTCAGTTTTTGCAAAAATTTTCATCTAATAAATTAATCTATGGTATAAATACCGGATTTGGGCCAATGGCACAGTATAAGGTGAGTGCAGAGAATCTTTTGCAACTACAATATAACCTGATCCGGAGCCATAGTTCAGGCAGCGGTGCGCTTTTAACTCCCGTTTTAGTGAAGGCATTAATGATTGCACGCTTAAACAGTTTGATGCAGGCCTATTCCGGCGTACATACCGATGTTGTAGAATTGTTGAGGGAACTGATCAATAAAAATATTACACCTTGCATTTACGAGCATGGGGGCGTGGGTGCCAGCGGAGACCTGGTGCAACTGGCCCATTTGGGCCTGGTATTGATTGGTGAAGGCGAAGTAATATATCAAGACAATATCCATTCAACAGCAGCAATATTTAAAAGCCTTGGTATAAAACCGCTTTCAATACATGTACGTGAGGGTCTGGCTATTTTAAACGGCACATCAGCCATGACAGGTATTGGCATGGTGAATATCATCCAGGCTCAAAAATTACTTGTATGGTCGGCCATGTTTTCAGCAATGACTAATGAGATAGTAGAAGCTTATGATGACCATTACTCATACGAGTTAAACATTGTAAAGCACCACAAAGGACAAAACAGGGTTGCTGCTATGCTTCGTGAAATTTTGAATGGCAGTAAAATGATTCGCAGCCGTTCGGAACATTTGTACCATCCGGCTAATCTTAACCAGGAGATTTTTGAAGATAAAGTGCAGGAATATTATTCATTGCGTTGTGTTACACAGGTTTTGGGGCCAATTTATGATACGATTATTCAAGCTGAAAAAGTGTTGACAGATGAATTAAACTCGGTGAATGATAACCCGGTCATCGATCACGTAAATCAAAATATATTTCACGGTGGAAATTTTCATGGGGATTATGTTTCACTCGAGATGGATAAACTAAAGATAGCTGTCACTAAATTATCCATGCTTGCCGAACGCCAACTTAATTACCTGCTGAATGATAAACTGAATCAAAAATTTCCACCTTTTGTAAACCTGGGTGTATTAGGATTAAATTTTGGTATGCAAGGCATGCAATTTACTGCTACATCAACTGTGGCAGAAAATCAAACCCTTTCATTTCCTATGTATGTGCACAGTATTCCAAACAATAACGATAACCAGGACATTGTAAGTATGGGTTGTAATGCCGCATTGATGACCAAAAAAATAATTGATAACTCATTTGCAGTGCTGGGTATCCAGGCAATGACCATTTTACAGGCAATTGATTACTTAGATTGCAAGGAAAGGCTGTCGTCGAATACATTAGCTTTGTATACAGAACTGCGAAGCATATTTCCAAAGTTTATTGAGGATCTGCCAAAGTATAAAGAAATGGAAAAAGTAAGGATTTTCCTGGAAACAACAGTTCCTGCAATTTCATTCAATGCTTAAACTCTGATAAATGAAGACTGCATTAATAACCGGCGGCTCGAGAGGAATTGGAAGAGCGATCAGTATTAAAATGGCCTCCATGGGCTATTATGTACTGGTTAATTTTAAAAGTAATGTGCAGGAAGCGGAAACAACGCTATTGCAAATAAGGGAAAAAGGGGGAGATGGAGAATTATTGAAATTTGATGTGGCTGAAAGGAGTCAAATAAAACAAACACTTGGCGACTGGATAATAGCAAACTCCGAAAAGACAGTTGAAATACTGGTAAACAATGCCGGTGTTAAAGATGATAGTCTGATGCTATGGATGAAAGATGAACAGTGGGATAACGTAATAAAAACCAGTCTTGATGGTTTTTTCTTTGTTACACGTTTGGTGCTGGATGGTATGTTATTGAAACGATATGGAAGAATCATCAATGTTGTTTCATTATCCGGTTTAAAAGGATTGCCCGGCCAAACCAATTATTCAGCAGCCAAAGCCGGTGTTATTGGTGCCACCAAAGCGCTGGCACAGGAAGTTGGCCGAAGTGGAATTACAGTAAATGCAGTTGCTCCAGGTTTTATTAAAACTGATATGACAGAGGGCCTCGATGAGAAGGAATTAAAAAGAATAATTCCTGTAAACAGATTCGGATCAGCCGACGAAGTAGCACACGCTGTGGCATTTTTAGCATCGGGTGAAGCTGGGTATATTACCGGGCATGTATTATCTGTAAATGGAGGTTTGTATTCCTAAGTTTATAAAGAAACCGAACACTGTTTAACCATATCTAAGATCTGCTTAACTATTTTATTCTATTAAAGTTATTAACCAAATATGCCTCCGGAAGATATTTTATCATTAATCCCTCAAAGGCCGCCATTTGTAATGGTTGATAAATTGCTGCGTTCTGATGAAAATAGCACACAAACTACTTCCCGTGTTAGTGAAGAAAATATTTTTGTAATGGAGGGTGAGCTTAGTGAAGCCGGTTTAATGGAAAACATAGCCCAAACTGGGGCTGCCAGGGCAGGATATATTGCGATGATGGAAAATAAACAGGTTGCCATTGGACATATCGTTTCTGTTAAAAATCTCGAAATATTTGATCTGCCTAAAATAGGCGATGAATTGGTTACCGAGGTAAAGATAGAAAATCAGGTATTTGATATGACCATAATTTCAGGTACCGTAAAGCATAATGATAAAGTAATGGCACAATGTGAAATGAATATCATTGTGAACAAAATAAAGCCAGGTGTTTTTATTGTTTCGGATAATATATTATCACCCCTTGGTTTAACAACTGCCGAAAATTTTAACCAGCTAAAAAATGGCGTTTCAGGAATACGGCAGCATCATAATACTGCTTTAGCTGATCACCCCTTCTATGCTTCCTTGTTTGATCATGAACGTGATTTTATACAAGACAGTAACAATAAATATACAAGGTTTGAGCAACTGCTTATTGCCTCTGTCAAAGAGGCCCTTCAACATTGTAATATAGATGTCGGGGATAAAAAAACAGTGCTGATCATTTCTTCAACCAAAGGAAATATAAGCCTGCTCGAAACAGAGGTTATCAACCCGGCTTTACAAAAGCGGATCGCCTTGTATACTTCCGCCAAATTAGTTGCTGAATATTTCGGGTTCATCAATCAACCCGTTGTTGTGTCTAATGCATGTATTTCTGGAATAATGGCTATAATAACCGGTATGCGGCTTATACAATCAGGTCAATATGAACATGTTGTTATCGCAGGGACTGATATAATTTCAAAATTTATTTTATCAGGTTTCCAGTCATTTCAAGCCATCAGTGACAGGCCATGTAAACCTTTTGATGCAAAGAGGGATGGCATCAGTCTTGGTGAAGGCGCTGCCACCATTATTCTTTCTTCCAAACCCAACAGCTCACAGGATATTAAGGTCATGGGCGGGGCAGTTAGTAATGATGCCAACCATATTTCAGCACCTTCCCGCACAGGCGAAGAGCTTAGCCAGGCAATTACTAAAACCCTTGATGATGCTCACATTTTGGCAGGTGCTATCGATTTTATTTCTGCACATGGTACAGCAACAATATATAATGATGAAATGGAAGCTAAAGCTATTACACTGGCTAACCTGCAAACAGTGCCGGTTAATAGTTTAAAAGGTTATTATGGGCACACTTTAGGCGCTGCCGGTTTGATAGAATCAATTGTTTCTATTCATTCATTAAAAGAAAACCTGGTTATTCCAACTTTGGGATTTAAAGAAATGGGCATAACAAACCCAATAAATATTTGTACTGATTTAGTGCCGGGCAATTTCAAAAATTGCCTTAAAACCGCTTCAGGATTTGGTGGATGCAATGCTGCAGTAGTATTTAGCAAACAATAAAGTAAATTCATTTGTTGCTATGCAGTTATTGTAAAGCCGAGGAAGAAATAAAATAAATATAAATTGATTGTGGAAAAATATATCACCTATAGTTGCCTGATCAGTGAGCATGCTGTTTACAAAAACAAGAAACTGCTGTTTGAAAACAAAGAGGTGGATGTTCCTGGTTTTCTGCTTTCAGTGTATAAGCATTTTGAAATAAATTATTCCAGGTTTTACAAAATGGATAACCTGAGTAAACTTGGATGGCTTGCTTCTGAAATATTATTAAAAGACAGTTTTAAAAAAGAAAACTACCTGCCTGAAGATATAGGACTGATTCTTTCCAATGCCAACTCAAGTCTTGATACTGATCAGAAATATATGGTAAGTGTAAGTGATATTCCCAGGTCTTCCATGTTTGTTTATACTTTGCCTAATATTGTAACTGGCGAGATAAGTATCAGGAATAATTTTAAAGGTGAAGGTGCATTTTTTATTTTTGAAAATTTTAATGCAGCATTCATTGAAAATTATGTGGTAAGCCTGCTGGATAATAATGTTTTTCAGGTATGTATTTGCGGTTGGGTTGAATTATTGGGAGATGAATACAAAGCTGTATTGTTTTTGGTAGAAAAGGTAAAAACCAATGATGCCGTTTCTTTTACCAAAGAACAAATGAGTACAATATTTAATGATGAAAAGATTAATCAATAATGAATCCTGAAGTTTATATTGCCGGCATAGGCGCTATAACAGCCATAGGCAACAATGTTGCTGAATGTCTTTCCTCATTTGAAAAGGAGCAGGCGGGTATGGCTAATATTACTTATCTGGAGACTGTGCATCGTCATAAAATTCCGGTAGCAGAGGTTAAATTGAGTAATAAAGAACTTGCTGAACGGGCAGGAGTTTCTGCTGCGATCAGCCGTACAACTCTCCTGGGTTTGATAGCAGCGCAAGAAGCTTTGAATGATGCGGACATTGCTGATCTTTCTTCTTTACGTACAGGTTTTGTTTCTGCCAACACCGTAGGTGGTATGGATAAAAGCGAAACTTTTTTTAAAGAATTTGTTAGAGATACGAGCAAAGGAAAATTAAGAAATGTGTATGACCATGAGTGCGGATCTGTTACAGAAGCCATAGCAGATCAGTTAGGAATAAAAGATTTTATGACGACCATCAGCACCGCCTGCTCATCATCTGCAAATGCTATTTTTTTCGGTGCCCGTTTAATAAAAAATAACCTCCTGGATGTGGTGATCGCAGGTGGAGCAGACTCCTTAACAAAATTTACATTGAATGGATTTAATACCCTTATGATATTGGATAAAGATTATTGCAAGCCCTTTGATGAAAACAGGCATGGATTAAATTTAGGTGAGGGTGCAGGCTACGTTGTACTTGTATCAGAGAAGGTGGCAAAAAAAATGAAGAAGAAATTATACTGTAAACTAAGTGGTTATAATAATAGCAATGATGCTTATCATCAAACAGCCTCCTCACCGGGTGGCACCGGCTCTTACCTGGCAATGAAGTTAGCGTTGGAAAAAAGCGGGTTAAACCCGTCGGATATTAATTACATAAATCTGCATGGCACAGGTACACAAAATAATGATCAGGCAGAGGGTACAGCAGTGAAGCGCTTATTTGATCCGCATTATCCGCCTATGAGTTCTACCAAATCTTTTACAGGCCATACTTTAGGAGCCAGCGGGGGTATAGAAGCTGTATTTTCAGTGTTGGCAATAAAGCAGGGAATCATTTATCCCAACCTGCGTTTTGAAACCCAAATGCATGAATTTTCTTTTGCTCCTGAAAAGAAATTTTTAACTGGTCAAACAATTAATCACGTGATGTCCAACTCTTTTGGTTTTGGAGGAAATTGTACATCGTTAATATTTTCGAGGATTTAAAATGAAGGTATACATTCGTTCAGCTGCATGCATATCGCCGCAAAAAACATTCGGCAAAGGCCCACTTTTAACTGAGGTCACCGAATATAATGGAACCCGTTTAGGAGCCATAGAACCAAACTATGCCGAATTTATTGATCCCAAATTGATAAGACGGATGAGCCATATTATCAGAATGGGAGTTACCGCGGCCATAGAATGTTTAAATGAAGGCAATTCCAATATGCCCGGAGCAATCATTTCCGGTACAGCCTATGGCAGCCTTGCAGATACCGTTACATTTTTAACCCGGTTAATCGAACTAAACGAAGAACTGCTTCCGCCAACTGCTTTTATACAATCCACCCATAATACGGTTGCAGCTCAAATTGCGTTGATGCTTAAATGCCATCAGTACAACAATACTTTTGTGCATAAGGGCATTTCCTTTGAAAGCGCACTATTGGATGCCGTGTTACTTTTAAAGGACAATGAAGCCGATAATATCCTGGTTGGTGGAGTAGATGAAATGACAGAAGCCAGTTTTGTCATTTTAAGTCGGCTGGGATTATATAAACGATGGCCAGTTTCAAATTTGTCTCTTTTTAAAACAAGTTCTAATGGAACCATCGGCGGAGAAGGGGCTGTATTTTTTTTATTATCCGATAAACCATCAGCAGATAATCTTGCTGAACTTATTGGAATACAAACATTTTACAAACCAACTGATGCGAATGAAATTGAGCAGAAAATCATCACTTTCTTAGCCCTGCATGAACTGCAAATTGATGATATTGACCTGGTAATTACCGGTAAAAATGGCGACCTGAAAAATGATAAGATATACCTTCAATTAAGCAACTCCGTTTTTTGCAATACCACATTGGTGAATTATAAACATTTATGCGGTGAGTACCCAACCTCGTCAGCATTTGCTTTGTGGCTTGCATCGAGTATGATTAAAAAAGAAGAGGTGCCATTGGTGGTTATGGAAAGAAGTTCAAAAAAGGTAAATCCAAAAAAGGTCCTGATTTATAATCATTACTTTAATGTCTATCATTCATTAATGCTGGTTTCAGCTTGCTAACCTCATTGAAAGTATGCTAAAAGATGACCTCTATAAAATCACATTATCAGAACACAAGGATTGTATCATTAAAACAACACTGGAGCTCAATAAAAATAGTGAAATATTTATCGGCCACTTTCCAGGCCAGCCAGTATTACCAGGTGCATGCATGCTGCAAATGGTAAAAGAAATTTTAGAGCTAGCACTTAAAATACCTGTCAGGCTCAAAAAAGCTGATCAGATTAAGTTTCTTGGTTTAATAGATCCCCGGATTAATAACATCCTTCAGTTGATTATATCTTACAAATCAACTGATGACAATTATTTAAATATTACTGCCAGCCTAACTGACCAAAAAGACATTTGTTTTAAATTCAGAGGAAGCTTTATTGCAAAATAAAGTGCATTTATTTTGCACTGTGTTGTTGAATATAATCAACCATTGTGTTGATGTCCACCAGTACTTTACGTCCCTCTTTAGGATCCTGGATGTTTATTCCATACTCCCTTTTGAGTAAAACGATAAGCTCGAGCGAATCAATGGAATCCAAGCCTAATCCATCGCCAAACAAAGGCTCATCATCCTTAATTTCCTCGGGAGTTAAAGGGGTTAGATTTAGGAACTCTATTATTTGTTTTTTTAATTGTTGCTTTAATGCTTGCATTTCCATTTATCAATATTTTATTTAAATAAGTTTTTTTATTTTCAGTCCTAAAAATGTGATTCCCTGCATAAGCAAGGTGATAAGCAATAAAGGTATAACATTTGCCAAAACATCTTTCAGTTTGCCGCCTTCCAGAAACAATCCATAATATGCTTCCAGGCACCAATGCAGTGGGGATAATTTCATAACCGTTTTAAACACCTCCGGCATAGCAAAACCGGGTACCATCAAACCACCGATGGCCGCCAATATTACAATCGACACTGCACCAAAACCATTCGCCTGCTCCTGCGTTTGAGCAAATACTCCAATACAAATGGCATAACTTACTGCACACCATCCGCAAATTAACGATACTAAAATTAAGCCCGCTATGTCTGCAGGAAGGTTTAGTGGCGGCAACCCCAGGTAAGGAAAAGCCCAGATACCTATTGCAAAAATTACTGCCGCCTGGGCCATGGTAACCAATAAGTAAGTGAGCTGTTTCGACAACAGCGCTACAAAATAATTGGTAGGTAAAGTTTTTAACCGGATAAAACTTCCGCTTAATTTTTCGCGGACGATGCTTCCTCCCAACGATATCACCACAAAGAACATGGCAAATATCGTCCACGCGGGAACGTTGTGTTGGGAAGCATTGGGTATTTTCCTGCTTTGATCACGGGAAACCGGCACTTCATTAATAGCTGTCTTATTATCCATTAATTCATTTTCCAGTTTTACCGGTAATGGATTTTCGTTGATAGAAAAATACAGGGTTCTTAATATCTGTTTACTTTCAACCAACTGCAAAGCGCCAAACAACGCACCATGAATGGATTGCCGGTGCGATTCTTGTAAAATAGGCTGGTAAAATAAAGTGACCGGTTCTGTTTTACCTGCATTTGTATTAACCGTATCTCCTTCCAGTCCAAATGCATTCAATGCTTTACCAGTAACCGCTTTTGCTTTGACATTGATTTTTTCAGAAAAATCGGCCGGTATGATCACCGCCAAAAGCGCATCGCTGCTATGCATCCGGTCGGTGATCATTTTTTCACTTTTATCATTTGATACCCGTACAAGTTTAAACATATCCATTTTTTCAACAGCCTGTATAAACTCTCCGCTTATTTTTCCTGTATCCCGATTGCATATTATCAGCGGTATTTTATTTTTATTAATTAGCTCGAAAGTGCTGTTCTGGATACTGGTAACAATCAACACCAGCAATATAGGCATACCAAACATCAATGCGATACCAACCTTATCACGGGTGAGTATGCGTATGTCCTTAATGATGGTGGCCCAAAGTTTAAACATCATGAATTCGGGTGATTTTTTCCGGTTAAATTTAAGAATAAACCTTCGAGGCCTTCCTGTCCATACTGAACCAGTAATGTATTCAGGTCATCGTGTACAATAATCTTTCCCTGGTCAATTAAAGCAATTTTATCGCACAACCCTTCTGCTTCGCTTAACTGGTGTGAGGTATAGATCAAAGTGGTTCCATTTTTATTCAGCTCTTTAAGGTAATTGATGATAGCAACCCTTGTTTGAACATCCACACCAACGGTGGGTTCATCCAGGAACAGTATTTTGGGATGGTGTATTACGCCGATGGCCAGGTTTACTCTTCGCTTCATTCCTCCCGAAAATTTATGTACCGCAGTATTGCTTACTTCTGTCAACCCCAGTATTGCTAATAATTCATTGGTCCTGGTTTTGATCTCCTGCCTTTTCAGGCCGCACAAGGCTCCAAAAAATTTGAGATTTTCTATGGGAGTCAGTTCCTGGTAAAAGGATAGATCCTGGGGGACAAAACCAAAATGTTTATTGTTGGATTTATCGTGTTTTTTTACTTCATTACCCAGTAGTTGAATACTGCCCTCGTCAAAAGAAAGCAAACCCGTCATGAGGTTCATTAGCGTAGTTTTACCCGAACCATTTGGCCCAAACAAACCAAATCTTTCACCTTCAGTTACTGTTAAATTGAAATTAGAGAAAATTGAAGAAGTTTGCCCAGGATAACCAAAGCCAAGATTCTGTATGTCGATTGCTAATAGTTTCATGGTCGCCACTTAATTTTAGATAACGCTATAAATGCCTGACGTTCCATTTCTGCTATTTCCAGCAAATAATCACCCATTACATTAAAATCTTCCTGGCTTCCGATACGACGCCCCTTATAAATTCCAGCAGCCTGTACAGCAGCAGTACGCCAAAGATCGCCGGAGTTGGTAATCATTTTTGAAATTTCCAATAGCTCATCAATAGGATGATAGGCATGAGCTTCCTGTAAAAATGCCGCATAAATATAACGAAATCCACCTCCGCCTGTTCCTATTTCTTCCTGCATGCGTACCAATTGCGCCAGGTATAACCCTGCTTGTTTTAAGCCAAGTTTATGCCGCCATTTTTTTATTTTATTACCAGTGTATCTAATTCCTTTTACTCCAACAACAGGCATTGGAATCTGTAACATATTGCGGATACTTTTTTCAATACCATTTATTATCGCTTTTTTCATTTGCTCGTCTGTTACAAGCATTCCTGTTTTAGGATAATATATTTGCCCCCTGGGCGCCAAAACACCTTTAGCAAACCGCACACGTTCCAGTTCATAGCTGCTTAAGCTTGCTACATTTTCCATTACCGGATCGCTAATCAAGTATTTATCTTCCTCCCTGCCATAAACAATTAAATTATGGGCATTAAAATGAAAACGGTATTCTTTTGGGAAATAAGGTAGATAATAAACGCCCACCTGGCAACCCACAGGGTGACCGGCAGCAAGGCATTCATTTAAAAATACCTGCGCCTGTTCTTTTGATGTGAATTTTTTGCGTACAACCGGTATGCTTAATGCCTTGCATGTTCTTTTAAATATATCCCCGGGCATTGTGCGAAAAGCAATCATAGGCCCATTGTTTATTTTTATCAGAGGAATATAAACAAAGAACAAACCAGCGCCAATGCCAAAAGCCAATGGCTCAGTTATTTGATGAACACCGATATTTTTCAACAAACTCCTGGTAACTCCATTTTCACAATGTGCCGACTGCAGGTGTTCAAAATTAATCTCCATGCTCATTCATATTTTTGAAGTCATCAACACTTACATTAAAAACTTCTGCATAACGCCGAAGTTTTTTATCAGGCAAGTTTTTAAAAACATCCGGTTTCAGGTGCCTTTTTACCTGCCATTTCAAAAAACCGGTATAACCGGCTAAAATTCCAATATCCATCAGTCCCCGTTCCATAAAAAAAAGTAATGGACTGGCTTCGTTATTTAATACCTTTTCACGGGCAGCTGCAATCCTGCCTTCAATATCCTGCCAGGCAGCATCAAGTGCTGTAATTTTAATATCCCATCCCTTACTGAGTTCCGTAACATATTTGCCCGAATTGTCCGTAGCATAACAAACTTCTTTAGTGATCTTGCCAAGCGAACTCAAATCCTGCGGAACTTCTTCTTTCTTCATGGAAAATCGAAATTAACTATGACTGATTTAACAAACTGTAAGCATTGCATACATATACGAGAATCGTGCACTTTCAGGAACAAGTAATAAAAGCTTTTCACCTTTTTTCAACCTTCCACTATGGAACAACTCATTTATCATCAGGAAAACTGATGCTGCGCCAACATTACCCACGGTATATAAATTAATAAACCATTTTTCGTAAGGTATGCCGCCGCCATATATCTCCACAAGGTCGTAAATTTTACTTTTAAAGAATTCGCTGGAGATATGTGGTAGAAAATGATCAATATCTGCAACAGTAAGTCCTCTTCTGTCAAATATTTCTTTTATTTTTTTCCCGCCCAAAGTAACAATGTTATCACTTAACAAGGTTATATCCTGTTTTATGCTGAAAATTGACTTGGTCATTATCTCTTCAGGAGTAAAATCCATGAATCCCTTTAATGAGCCGTCAGGCATTTTTTCGGCCCCCATGTACATGCAGGTTTCCATCTCGTTTGCATAGGAAACCCCTTCTATCCAATCCAGACGAAGACTAAGCCCATTTTCATTAGGCTTGTCTGACATCAGGAAGGCAGACGCCCCATCAGACAGCATCCATCTTAAAAAATCTTTTTGAAATGCTATGTATGGATTCTCTTTTAGTTCCTTTAGCTTTTGCGCTTCTTCTTCAAAAACATCTGATACCAACAGACCCGAAAATCTTTCGGAACCAGTTGCCACTGCCAACTTTACATCGCCAGTTCTAATAGCCATATAGGCGTATTTAATGGCATGCATGCCTGCACAGCAAACCCCTGCCGGAGAAACAACCTCAATAGCTTTTGCTTCTGGCAGCCAGCCATGCGTCATTACACCATGACTCGGCATCATCTGGTCGGGAGATGATGTTCCGCAGGAAAGCAATTCAATATCTTTTATTTTAGCAGGCTCATTTTCAAATAAAGCCTTAACAGATAATGCAGTCATTTGCGCATTTGTATGTGTAGCTTTTCCACCTTTTGCTAAGGCATAATACCGGTTTTTTATACCATTATTTCGCAATACGATACTTTTTGATTTGGAAGGTGTACCATTAATAAAACCAAGGTATAGTTCCATGTCTTCATTAGGAACAGGTTCGTTAGGGAAGTAAGCCGATGTACTATTTATGTAGACCTCAATATCAGGCATAAAGTCAATTAATTTAAATTTAAATAATATTGTTTTTTTGCTTTTATACGCCTCGGCGAAAATAACTTTATAAAAACAGCATCTATTGTAAGAAGAATAGGTGCCCCAATAAAAAAAGCGATCAAAAGATAATATTTGAATGCTTTAAGCCATATAGCCTTGTTTTTTCGTTTTACAATAAATTTAGCCCAAAGAGCAAATATTTTGCCAGCCACAGATTCAATGACCATTAAGTTGTAATTTAATTTAACTGCACCTTCAATAACCAGTTCATCTTGCAATCCATCCCACTCATTACTATTTAAATGCGGCAACACAATCTCACCAAAAATGCTGGTATGTTTAATGTCTGCATCAGAAACACCAGGAGGCGGAAAAATATTTAGATAGCGGTCTTTTTTACCACGCAGCATCCAGTGAAAAATGGTAACAAAACTAACCGGGTTTGGATGTGTATCTACCAATGCAATATTGCCAACCAGTTTAGCGCCAGAAGCATGTATCAATTTTTTAACTCTTACAAAAGCATTCAGCCACATATTTCGTGCACCCGTTATAGTAATTACCGGGGTATTTTTTAATATTGCCGTAAAACCAGGGTGATGTAATAAAGCGTTAATGGGAATACTTGGGGATAAAAACCAAGCTTGGTATCCTACAATAATCAAATCATAAGAAGTTTCCTTCAGTTCGAAAGGAGCCAGTTCTGATGGCACATCTAAAACACAATCCGGCATTACGCTAAAAAAACTATCAGTAGTCCATGGGAATGGGTAATTCGTTAAAAGGCTGATGCTTACTTTTTCAATTGATACACCTGCTTCCATCAATGGTGTAGTAAAATGATCAACAATTTCGCCCAGTTGGCCCGATTGCGTATAATAAATTGCCAGTACTTTTTTAGTCATCCTGTTTTAAAAATTAAAAATCCTTTGCGTCCAATATTTTTGATTTTTTACAGTAATCAAAAATCGCCTGCTGAACAACTGGCAATAACTCTTTAAAGGATTTAATAATATATTGTTTATCGTTTTCAAGTTCAGTGCTATACTTAACTATTTTGGGTGCATGCTCCTGTATGGTTAGCCTCAAAAAGTGGTATTCGCCATTGCTACTATCTTTTAATAATGCGGTTTCAAGTTTAATACGCCCTTTTTTAAAATACTTAAGTTTCTCAGCTGGTATTTTTAAAAGCCCGCTCTTTCTCATCAACAGGGCCCCCTCATATGCATCTTTTTCGTCAATAGAAGCTGAATTTAACAGAATAAGTTCTTCATTAATAGCCTCCATATTTCCTGAAGCCATCACCTCATAAAAAGCCGATCTGTCAAAATTTTGGTTCAAATTTTTCCCTTGTACCATTGTCAGGAAAAAAATAAAAAACAAGGCAAAAACTATTCTTAATTTCATCTTAAGATCAAAAATGGTGCTCTGCAAAGATAGAGACATTATAGTAACCATCTTGTAAAGCACCCATTTGTTCGTTGCAGTTTATACAATTCACGATTTACTTAGGTAAGGTTAAAAACGGTTGGCAGCTTTCCTACCAATTTTTTTACTTTTCTCAATGAGCTTGTAAAAAAGAACGATTTTCATTCACTCGTTCTCCAAAATATTGTCTTTTGCTATTTATTATTAATTCTTTTTTCCCGCCTAACAAATCTGTTCTTTATATTTGTTGCAATCGTGGTAGTATATTTTAATTAGTATGTTTTTAGCATAAGTCGCTAGTGTAAAACAAATACTCCGATATATAATTAATTAGTAAAAACAATTAAGTGCATTCAAACAAAAAGCAATTTTCTCATTCCTGGGCCATTATCTTAGGTGGCTCAAGCGGCTTTGGCTTTGCTGCAGTTGAAAAGCTAGCGATGCACGGTATGAACATAGTGGTATTATACAGAGAAACTGCAACAGCCGAAAAAGTACTTAAAGAAAAGTTTTTAAAGATAGCAGAAACGTTTGAAGTAAATATAAAGCCATTCAACATTAATGCGTTAGATACATCAGCCCGTAACACGTTTATTGAACAATTAACAACTATTATTGGCAAAAAACAAAGTGTAAGGCTCCTTCTTCATTCTATAGCAAGAGGTAATTTAAAACCACTAGTTTCACAAGATGATGACCTGGAAAACAGTAGCGAGGTTTTGTCTATTGAAGATATCCGGTTAACTACTTATGCAATGTCAACCAGTATATTGGATTGGGCCAGATCCATTTTAAAAGCCGGGTTCTTTCAACCGGATGCCAGGATTATTGGACTCACCAGTGAAGGTGCTCATAAATATTGGGAGGGCTATGCTGCGGTATCCATAGCCAAAGCTTCTCTGGAAAGTCTCACTACTTATATGGCTATAGAATTAAGTAAACATGGATTAAAAACAAATTTGATTCAGGCTGGAATTACCGAAACCCCTTCCCTAAAAAGGATACCCGAAAGCGAAAAACTAATCCGGATAGCAAAAGAAAGAAATCCGATGGGCAGGATTACAAAACCCGAAGATGTCGCAAACGTGGTTTATCTTTTATGTACAGATGAAGCATCATGGATAAATGGTTCTTTAATTCATGTAGACGGCGGAGAGCATTGTAGATAATCATCAAATTGAAGGATTCCCCCCAAATTATAAGGCAACTGATCAATGATATGTACAACGATATTTTAACTTATTTACCATATAAATCCTCTTTCCTTTTTATAGATAATATCTTGTCGCTGGATATGGATGGAGTGACTGGAGAATATACGCTAAGAAAAGATGCCTTTTTTTATGAAGATCATTTTGTAAACAACCCGGTAACGCCTGGCGTAATAATTACCGAAATTATGGCACAGATTGGCCTGGTTGTTTTAGGGACACACCTGATTATGTGCGAAAACAGGGAAACCGACACAAGTATAGATGAAGGATCATTCCCTTTACTTACGGCTACAGAAGTTTCTTTTTTTAAAATGGTATTACCAGGAGAAAAAGTAATAGTGACTTCAAAAAAACAATATTTTCGATTCGGAAAATTAAAGTGTTTGATTGAAATGCATAATGTAACTGAAGAATTAGTTGCTAAAGGTATATTTTCTGGTATTATTAAAAAGGCAGATATAAAAAATAAAGCAGAATGAATCATCGTCGTGTTGTTATAACTGGTTTAGGGGTGGTTTCACCCAATGGAATAGACGTTCCGAATTTTCTACACGCAATTCAAAATGGTGTTTCAGGTATAAGATTTATCCCCCAATATGAAGAACTCAAATTTAACTGTCAGGTAAGCGGGCTACCCGAATTTGAGTGGGAACAAGTAAAAAATTATATTACTGAAACCAGCTTGTATGGTTTAAAAAGTAAGGGTATTGCTTTTGGAATAAAAGCCGCACTGGATGCCTGGATGGACGCTGGCAATAATATTATAAACGAAGAAACGCTTTGGGAAACCGGCTGTATATTCGGAAGCAGTGTTGCTGATACGGATGTTATCAAAAATGCCATTACTCGTGTGGATGCCAGGGAATCTAAAAAATTGGGTTCTCGTGTGGTGGAACAGATTATGAACAGCGGCATAACTGCCTATATCTCAGGTCGCTTAGGATTGGGTAATAAAGTAATTAGTAACTCATCTGCATGTGCCACCGGAACACAAGCGATATTAATGGGCTATGAATACATAAAGTATGGTATGGCAAAACGTATGGTAGTAGGTAGCAGTGAATATGTTGATTCCTATATATTTGGCGCCTTTGATTCTATGCGTGTTTTGTCAAGGAAATTTAATGACCAACCTGAAAAGGCATCACGGCCAATGAGTAGTTCGGCCGGTGGTTTTGTTCCAGGATCAGGTGCAGGTGCC
>JAYWAU010000557.1:0-8217 GCA_043782265.1 Ferruginibacter sp.
TGAGTAAAGTTGTTGTCGCCGGTAGCATAAAGATTTTAAACATAAAATAAAAACAATGGCAAATTATTTCAATTCATTACCGCTCCGTGAGCAGTTGAATCAATTAGGTGTATGTGAATTTATGGACAAAAGTGAATTTACAGATGGTGTAAATGAACTGAAAAGTAAAAAAATAGTGATAGTGGGCTGTGGCGCACAAGGTTTAAACCAGGGGTTGAATATGAGGGATAGTGGTCTGGATATTTCTTACACCTTACGCCAGGAAGCAATTGATGCCAAAAGGCAATCATGGAAAAGTGCTACGGAAAATGGTTTTACTGTTGGTACTTATGAAGTATTGGTTCCAACTGCTGACCTTGTAATAAATCTTACTCCAGATAAACAACATACTGCCGTAGTAAGTGCTATAATGCCTTTGATGAAGCAAGGTGCCACACTTTCTTATTCTCATGGTTTTAATATTGTTGAAGAAGGCATGCAGATTCGTAAGGATATTACAGTAATAATGGTGGCACCTAAATGCCCCGGTACAGAAGTAAGAGAAGAATATAAAAGAGGGTTTGGTGTACCAACCTTAATTGCTGTACATCCTGAAAATGATCCTGAAGCAAAAGGCTGGGCTTATGCAAAAGCGTATGCTGTTGCTACCGGTGGACACAAAGCTGGTGTTTTAAAATCATCTTTTGTGGCAGAAGTAAAATCGGATTTAATGGGAGAACAAACCATTCTTTGTGGATTGTTGCAAACAGGTTCTATTTTAAGTTTTGATAAAATGATTGAGAAAGGAATTGATAAAGCATACGCTGCAAAATTAATTCAATACGGTTGGGAAGTGGTTACCGAAGCATTAAAGCAAGGCGGTATTACTGCAATGATGGATAGGTTAAGTAATCCTGCAAAAATTAAAGCCTTCGAAATTTCTGAACACCTGAAAGATATCATGCGTCCATTGTTTCAAAAACACCAGGATGATATTATGAGCGGCGAGTTTTCAAAAACAATGATGGAAGACTGGGCCAACAATGATAAAAATTTATTAAGTTGGAGAGCCGCCACAGGTGAAACCGCTTTTGAAAAAACTGCGCCAACAACAGATAAAATTGCTGAGCAGGAATATTTCGATAATGGGTTATTAATGGTAGCTTTTGTAAGAGCTGGTGTGGAACTTGCTTTTGAAACAATGGTGGAATCTGGTATTAAAGAAGAATCTGCTTACTATGAATCATTGCATGAAACGCCTTTGATTGCCAACACCATTGCACGTAAAAAATTATTTGAAATGAACAGGGTAATATCTGATACGGCAGAATATGGTTGTTATTTATTTGATCATGCATGTAAACCTTTGTTGGCTGATTTTATGAAATCAGTAGATACCAGGTTGATTGGTAAAAATTACAATGATGGCATTGATGCGGGTGTAGATAATAAAGTGATCATTGCTGTAAATGAAATCATTCGCTACCATCCGATTGAAGCAGTTGGTGCTGAATTGAGACAGGCGATGACTGAAATGAAAACGATTAATACTGTGGCATAGTATCTTGGTTGAAAGAGTCGCCAACTAATCCGGATAAAAAAATCGGGACCTTGTTCTGGGAGTTATTTGGAGGTTTTTTCTGTAAAAAATAAAAAAAGTAGTTTGTAAAAAAATAAAGTTAGTGAACGAAACAATTAATAATATTAGTCTTGGTGAGATAATTAAGACCAACAATAAATGGACTCGAGAAGAAGTTGCAGATATGTCAAACAACTTTCCTTTGGGAGTTGGGGGCAATGCATTGGATATTCCTGCTGCTGCAAAACGGCTGGAAAATATTATTAATAGAACGCCGCTTTCTTTTAATGCAAATCTTTCAAAAAAATATCAGTGTAATGTCTTTTTAAAAAGAGAAGATTTACAGGTTGTTCGCTCTTATAAACTGCGGGGAGCCTATAACATGATGAGTAGTTTGACACAAGAAGAATTGCAGAAAGGTGTTGTTTGTGCAAGTGCCGGTAATCATGCACAGGGTTTTGCATACAGCTGTAAAAAACTACAGGTGAAAGGAATGGTATTTATGCCGGTGGTAACACCAAACCAAAAAATAAATCAGACAAAAATGTTTGGTGAAGATTGGATAGAAGTTAAACTGGTAGGAGATACATTTGATGATTGTGCGGCTGCGGCAAAAAAATATACGCTTCAAAATGGGTTTACTTTTATTCCTCCTTTTGATGATTATAAAATTATTGAAGGGCAGGGCACAGTTGGATTGGAAATCTTCGAAGATCAACCCGATATAGACTATTTATTTTTGCCTGTTGGTGGTGGAGGATTGAGTTCAGGGGTTGGTAGTTACTTTAAAACCGTTTCACCAAAAACGGTTTTGATTGGAGTTGAACCTGAAGGAGCTCCGGCCATGTACGAATCTTTTAAAGCAGGTAAACCAGTTACGCTAGAAAGCATTGATCGTTTTGTAGATGGTGCTGCTGTAAAAAGAGTGGGAGATATCCCTTTCTCAATTTGCAAAGAAGTGCTAAAGGAAATATGCCTGGTACCGGAAGGAAAAGTTTGTACAACGATATTAAAACTGTACAGTGAAGATGCCATTGTTTCCGAGCCTGCCGGCGTTTTATCCATTGCTGCATTGGATGATTACGCTGAACAAATAAAAGAAAAAAATGTAGTGTGTATTTTAAGTGGTGGCAATAATGATATAGACCGCATGCAGGAAATCAAGGAACGCTCTTTACAATACGAAGGTTTAAAACACTATTTTTTAATTAGGTTTGCACAAAGGCCCGGAGCCTTAAAAGAGTTTGTAAATTTTGTTTTAGGTGAAAATGATGATATTACCCGTTTTGAATATATGCAAAAGCATAATAAAGAAACAGGACCGGCGCTGGTAGGTATTGAATTAAAATCCAAAGATGATTACCAGGTGCTGTTACAAAATCTGAACAAATACCAGATTAATTTTACCGAGCTCAAAAAAGATGATAATCTCTACGGATACCTTGTGTAAATAAATAAACGATTGCTGCTGCCAAAATGAATTCATATAAAAATGAATTGCTATTTTTTAAAAATAAATTTCGATAGATGAACACAACTGCAACTACTAAAGCATTACAAATTAATAATCACTCATCGAATAATTCTCAATTGGAGGATGTGGGCAGAGCAGGGTTGTACGATCCCCAATTTGAGCACGATGCCTGTGGTATTGGTTTTGTTGCTAACATAAAAGGTAACAAAAGTCATCAGCATATTTCTGATGCCTTAACCATATTAGAAAATATGGAACATCGGGGTGCCTGTGGTTGCGAAACCAACACTGGTGACGGTGCAGGTATTTTTATTCAAATACCACATGAGTTTTTCTTTGACGAGTGTGTTAAACTGGGTGTGCATTTGCCTGCTTTCGGTAAGTACGGTGTTGGGGTTGTATTTTTTCCAAAAGAAATAAAATTAAGAGAAGAGTGCCGGGATATTTTTAACAGGGCAGCAGAGAAACTGGGATTAGAAATTTTAACCTACAGAAGTGTGCCGGTAAATACAAATGGTATTGGTCCAACAGCCTTATCTGTTGAGCCGGTGATGGAACATGTTTTTATTGCATGTCCAGATCACATTACTAATCCTTTGGACTTTGAAAGAAAATTATTTGTGTTACGCAACTATACCAGTCATACAATTACTAGTACAGTAAGGCAGGATGCGATTGGTTTTTACATTGCTTCACTTTCATATAAAACAATCGTTTACAAAGGACAGTTAACGAGTATGCAGGTTAGAAATTATTTCCCTGACCTTAATAATAAAAGAGTTGTATCTGCTTTTGGGTTGGTGCACTCCCGTTTTGCAACCAATACCTTTCCTTCCTGGAAATTGGCTCAACCATTCAGGTACATTGCCCATAATGGAGAAATCAACACCTTGCAGGGAAATCTAAATTGGCTAAAAGCAAGTGAAACAGGTTTTGTATCTCCTTATTTTAGTAAAGAAGAAATGGAAATGTTATTGCCGGTTGTTACCAGCATGCAGTCAGATTCGGCCTGTTTGGATAACATGATTGAATTACTTACTCTTACCGGCAGATCATTACCACATGTAATGATGATGCTGATACCGGAAGCATGGGATGGTGATGACAAGATGGATACTGTTAGAAAAGCTTTTTATGAATATCATGCGTCTATGATGGAACCATGGGATGGTCCGGCTTCTATTTCTTTTACTGATGGCAAAATTATAGGAGCTACGCTTGATAGAAATGGATTGCGCCCTTCAAGGTATTGTGTTACAACCGACGATAGAGTTATCATGGCTTCTGAAACCGGCGCATTGCCTATAGATCCAGCTTTGATAAAAGAAAACGGAAGGTTGCAACCAGGTAAAATGTTTGTAGTAGATATGGAGCAGGGGCGCATTATAAGTGATGAAGAATTGAAAAAAGGAATCTGTTCTCAAAAGCCATATGGCGATTGGTTAAATAAATATAAAATTCGTTTAGAAGAATTACCTGAGCCAAGGGTAATGTTCACTCATTTGGAAAGTGATCAAGTATTTAAATATCAGAAAGCATTTGGTTATACTACCGAAGATCTTGATACTATTATTGCCCCGATGGCATTGGAAGGTAAAGAGCCAATAGGTTCAATGGGTACCGATGTGCCGCTGGCAGTATTGAGCGATCAGCCTCAACATTTAAGTTCATATTTTAAACAATTGTTTGCACAGGTTACCAATCCTCCCATTGATCCGATCAGGGAAAGACTGGTAATGTCACTGGCAACATTTGTGGGCAATAACGGAAATTTATTAAACGAAGATCCATTGGCATGTCATACGGTTGCCTTAAAACATCCTGTGTTGTCGAATTTTGAATTAGAAAAAATCAGGAGTATTGATACGGGTGTATTTCAGGCTAAAACCCTGCAAATGTATTACCGTGCAGATGGTAAGCCAGATTCAATGCAAAAGGCATTGGCCAGAATTTGCAGGTATGCTGTGGATGCCGCTGAGGACGGTTTTGAAGTACTGATTTTAACTGACCGTTCAATTGATTCAGATCATGCACCTATTCCTTCTTTATTGGCTACATCTGCTGTTCACCATCACTTAATCAGAAAAGGGTTGCGTGGCCAGGTGGGTATTGTTGTAGAAGCAGGTGATGTTTGGGAAGTACATCATTTTGCCTGTTTGCTTGGTTTTGGTGCCACTGCAATTAATCCATACCTGGCATTGAGCAGCATCCGGGATATGAAGATGAATGGTAAATTAGATACGGATCTGGATGTAGAATATTTGAAAAAAAATTATACAAAGGCTGTTAATGATGGCTTGTTGAAAGTGTTTTCAAAAATGGGTATTTCTACTTTGCAATCTTACCAGGGTGCACAAATATTTGAAATAATTGGTTTAAACAGATCAGTTGTAGATAAATATTTTACCGGTGCAATATCTCGTATTGAAGGTATGGGACTGGATGAAATTGCAAAAGAGAATTTAGCCAAACATGCTTTTGCATTTAGTAAAAAAGAAATACCTATAGACAGGCTGGCCGTAGGTGGCTTGTACCAGTGGAAACGTAAGGGTGAGTTTCATTTATTCAATCCACAAACAATTCACTTGTTGCAATATTCAACAAGGATGAATGACTATCCCAGTTTTAAAAAATATTCAAAACTGGTGAATGACCAGGGCGATAAAGCTTGTACGCTTAGAAGTTTGTTTCAGTTTAATTTTCACAGAACACCAATTTCAATTGATGAAGTAGAACCTGCCGAAGGTATATGGAAGCGTTTTGCAACTGGTGCCATGAGTTTTGGATCTATCTCTCATGAAGCACATAGTACCTTAGCGATAGCCATGAATCGCCTTGGTGGAAAAAGTAATACAGGCGAAGGGGGCGAAGATGAAATGCGTTTTGAACCATTACCAAACGGCGATTCTATGCGAAGTGCCATTAAACAGGTAGCCTCTGCAAGGTTTGGTGTTACCAGTTATTATTTAACGCAGGCGGATGAATTACAAATAAAAATGGCACAAGGGGCTAAGCCGGGTGAAGGTGGACAATTACCTGGTCACAAAGTAGATGACTGGATTGGTAAAGTACGCCATGCAACGCCAGGAGTAGGTTTAATTTCACCACCACCACACCACGACATTTATTCTATTGAGGATTTGGCACAATTGATATTTGATTTAAAGAATGCTAACAGAGCAGCACGTATTAATGTAAAGCTGGTTTCAAAAGCAGGTGTGGGTACTATTGCAGCAGGCGTTGCCAAAGCAAAAGCAGATGTAGTGTTGATTGCTGGTAATGATGGTGGCACTGGTGCATCGCCAATTAGTTCCATTAAACATGCAGGTTTGCCATGGGAGTTGGGGTTGGCAGAAGCGCACCAAACCCTTGTTAAAAATAAATTACGTAGCCGTGTTGTACTACAAACAGACGGTCAGTTAAAAACTGGAAAAGATATTGCCATTGCAACTTTATTAGGAGCAGAAGAGTGGGGTGTTGCAACAGCGGCTTTGGTTACAGAAGGTTGTATTATGATGCGTAAATGCCATTTAAATACCTGTCCAGTTGGAGTAGCAACACAAGATACTCAATTGCGCAAACGCTTTACCGGTGATGCCGATCATATTGTAAATCTCTTTAAATTTTTAACAGAAGAATTAAGGGAAATTATGGCCCAGCTTGGGTTTAGAAAAATCGACGAAATGGTAGGCCAGGTAGATTGTTTGGAAACCAGACCTGATATCACTCATTGGAAATACAGTAAACTGGATCTGTCTCCTATTTTGTATAAAGAACCGGCTTCTATTTATACAGGTCTTTATCATAAAGAAGATCAGGATCATGAATTGAATAATGTATTGGATTGGCAATTATTGGCCGCAGCAAAGCCTGCGTTGGACAACCAGCAAAAAGTATCAGCTTCTTTCAATATTAAAAACATCGACAGAACAACAGGTACTATTTTGTCCAATGAAATTTCTAAAAAATATAAGGCTGCAGGCTTACCGGATGACACGATTCATTTTAAATTCACAGGTACTGCAGGTCAAAGCTTTGGTTCTTTTAATACAAAAGGAGTTATAATGGAACTGGAAGGTGATGCGAATGATTATTTTGGAAAGGGATTGAGTGGAGCTAAGTTGATTGTTTATCCTTCAGCCAGGGCAACTTTTGTTCCGGAAGATAACATCATTATTGGTAACGTGGCCTTTTACGGCGCTACTTCAGGCGAAGCTTATATTAGAGGAAAGGCTGGCGAACGTTTTGCAGTACGAAACTCAGGCGCTACCGCAGTGGTAGAAGGGGTAGGAGATCACGGATGTGAATATATGACTGGTGGCAGTGTAGTAATATTGGGTAATACTGGTAGAAATTTTGCGGCAGGAATGAGTGGTGGTATTGCTTATGTATATGATGTTAAAGGTAGTTTTGAAACAAACTGTAATAAAGAAATGGTTGATCTTGATCCTGTAACTGATACTGATAAAGAGGAATTATACAGGTTGATCAGTAATCATTTTAATTATACAAAAAGCACTGTAGCTAAATTTGTAATAGATGATTTTGAGAATCAATTGAAAAATTTTGTAAAAGTATTTCCTAAAGATTACAAAAAAGTGATGGCAAAAATATCATTGTCATCCAAACAAGGAAAACTTAAATAAAAGCAAACAGAAGGCAGATAGAATTTAGCGAACGAATGCCTTTAAGAAAGTTGAATAAAGTTAAAATGTACAAGAGTGCGACGCCACTAAAGTTCAATAAAGCGATAGTATCGGGACAAGAACTTGTACGAATTGAAAGTAAATAACTAACGGAAAATAAATTAATACAATGGGCAAACCAACCGGCTTTTTAGAATTTACGAGAGAGCTTCCTGCAAAACGTCCGGCACAGGAACGTATACAAGATTATAAAGAATTTATAGAAAGATATCCTGATGAAAAACTGAATCAGCAATCTGCAAGGTGTATGAATTGTGGCGTTCCTTTTTGCCACAATGGGTGCCCTTTGGGAAATGTGATACCTGAGTTTAATGATGCAGTATATCGCAAAAGCTGGAAAGAGGCCTACGAAATACTTGCTTCTACCAATAACTTTCCAGAGTTTACCGGCAGAATTTGTCCGGCACCTTGTGAAACATCTTGTGTGCTTGGTATTAATCAGCCGGCAATTACCATTGAGGAAATTGAAAAGCACATTA
>JAYWAU010000558.1:0-2965 GCA_043782265.1 Ferruginibacter sp.
GCAGGGCTGGAAATATTATTATTAATAGTGAATAAATCTTTTTTAACCTTCAGTAAAAATTTAAATTTAAAACGATTATGATATTGGAACATGTAGCTATTTGGGCAGATAATTTAGAAGAATTAAAAGACTATTATGTGAAATATTTTGACGGAACAGCCAATGAAAAATATACAAATATTGCAAAGCAGTTTAATAGTTATTTTATTTCTTTTGCTTCCGGTGCACGACTTGAAATTATGAGCAGACCTGATATTCCTGCAAATGCCAATGATACGGTTACAGCACAACACAGGGGTATTATTCACCTGGCATTTGGTGTGGCAACAAAAGAGGCCGTTGATGAAAAAGCCAAACAACTGGCAACAGATGGGTATAAAATATTAAGCGCACCAAGAAAAACCGGCGATGGTTATTATGAATTTGAAACCCTTGATCCTGAAAATAACCGGCTTGAAATAACTACGCATTAAGTGGACTAATTCATTTGTTGTAGAGAGGTATGGTTGGCTAAATTTGGATGAAATCTGCATGTGTAAATTTTTTCATTGAAACAAGACCTGCAATAATTTTGCAACTAATTAAATTTGATAAAATTATACAAACAGCCGACCTGATAATACTTGTGTTATTATAACTGATATCTTCCATTGCTTTATGCTTGGTAATTATTCCTGTAGGATACTTTCTTATAAAATCATTTAAAGAAAAACATACTTGAGTTGTTTTGTAAAAAAAGTAAACAAAAGCGTTCAATTGTATATTTGCCTTACAACAGCATCGCATCATGACAAATTATTTTATCGTACCGGGCCTTGGAAATTCAGGGCCGGAGCATTGGCAGACTTATTTTGAAAATTCAGGTGATAATTTTCAGCGCATCAACCAAACAGAATGGGAAGCACCGGAATGCAACGACTGGGTTCCCGCCATTGACAAAGCCATTGCTGGTTATGATCCGTCAACGGTGGTGTTGATTGGCCACAGTTTAGGTTGCACCGCCATTGCACATTGGGCTGCACGATACAATAAAATAATTAAAGGCGCTCTCCTCGTTGCACCGAGCGATATAGAATCTGTCGATTATACATTTCCGGCAACAGGATTTAGTCCCATTCCGCTTGCCCCCTTTAAATTTAAAACCATTGTTGTTGCCAGTACCAACGATATTTGGGTATCACCTGAAAGAGCTGTCTTTTTTGCCGGTAACTGGAACAGCAGTTTTATAAATATCGGGGATGCTGGTCACATCAATGCTGCGGCTGGTTTTGGGCAGTGGAAGGAAGGATTGGAGATTTTGAAAACACTGGGTTAAGCTGTTGTGTCGTCAATAGTTTTTTCTACGGATGAGTTTTGGAACACGATAACTTTTAAATCGTATCTTCCCAAAACAAGTTTAACAACATACCCCGCATGCAGGAACCACCAGCAGAAAAAAATAAACTAGGCTTATGGACAAGTACTTCGCTTGTTGTAGGAAATATGATTGGTGCCGGTATTTTTTTAATGCCGGCGGCATTGGCATCTTACGGAACTATTAGTTTATTTGGGTGGATGTTTGCTTCTATTGGCGCATTTTTTTTGGCAAAAATTTTTAGTAATCTTAGTAAGCTACTGCCGCAGGCAGATGGTGGTCCTTATGCCTACACCCGCAATGGCTTCGGCGATTTTGCCGGCTTTCTGGTGGCATGGGGGTACTGGATTTCTATCTGGTGTTCCAACGCAGCCATAGCAGTTTCATTGGTTAGTGCACTGAGTACTTTTTTTCCGGTACTTGCTACCAGTGGTGTAGCAGCAGTGTTAACCGGGTTGTCAGCAATATGGTTTCTTACCTGGGTTAACACCAGGGGTGTTGTTACATCCGGCATACTGCAACTGGTTACTACAGTTTTAAAAATTATACCATTGCTGGCGGTTGCTATTGCAGGCCTTTTTTTTATACACCTCGAAAATTTTACGCCATTTAATTCCAGCAACACTTCTGCTTTTACTGCCATTACAGCAACCGGCACTTTAGCTTTTTATTCTTTTCTTGGGTTGGAGTGTGCTACCATTCCTTCGGGTAGTGTTGCCAATCCTGAAAAAACAATTTCCCGTGCAACAATGCTCGGTACACTGATAGCAACACTCATTTATATACTGGGCAGTGTAAGTATAATGGGTATGATACCTTCAAAAGAGCTGCAACATTCGCTTACACCTTTTGCTGATGCTGCCGCAATAATCTGGGGTAACAGTGCCCGTTACTGGGTTAGTGGAGGGGCTGCTATTGCAGCCTTTGGCGCACTAAATGGATGGATACTCATTCAAGGGCAGATACCGTTTGCCATTGCAAAAGATAAGTTGTTCCCGGCGCTGTTTAGCAAACAAAATAAAAAGGGTGTTCCGGCTCTCGGCATCATTATAGGAAGCATCCTTGTATCAGTTGTGATGAGCATGAATTATACAAAGGGGCTGGTGGAGCAATTCCGTTTTTTAATCCTGTTATCTACCCTTACCACTTTGGTGCCTTATCTATTTTCAACCGCTGCTTATATTATCATCCTGATACAAAAGAAATATATAAAACGAAACTGGTTTCAGCCCATTGCACTTGGTGTGATTGCTTTTTTATATGCACTGTGGGCTACTGCCGGTTCAGGGCAGGAAACTGTATATTGGGGCTTTTTATTGCTGATGGCAGGCATCCCTTTTTATGTGTGGATGATATGGAAGAAGCCCTAAATCCTTAAAGGTACTTTGGCGTATGCAGTTGGTTATCCGCTGCTTTTTTCGGGATTGCAGGGTCAGTTAAAAATTTTACCATCATTAAAAAAATCATAAATGGATAGTACAGCACACTCAGAAACAGGAAAGATTAAATCGCTCTTTATTAAAAAAGTACAGCAGGCTTTTATCAGCGATGCTCATATTGAACAATACTGGCAACCCTTAAATTACCTCGGTAAACCTGACATCAATATTG
>JAYWAU010000559.1:0-2964 GCA_043782265.1 Ferruginibacter sp.
CAGAAGGCGACTAAAATAATGTTACTTAAATACCCTTTCATCGTATGAAAGTGATTTTATGACAGTGACAAATATAAGTTGTCCATCGGAAGTTGGGCCGATTTTGCGATTTTGTTACCAATAAATTTACTTCCTTGGGTAAAAATGCATTCGATACTACAAAAGTTAAGATAGGTTACTACAAATAAGGTTTCATACAACAATTAAGAACTGAAACCGCTGTCATAATAGGCAAATTAAAGCAAACTTTGTTACACATTTGCTAAAAGCGCGTCTATTGTTAAAAAAGGTGCCCGGCAGGCATAATTCTTACACAGATAGAAAGCGGTTCTTCCCTTTTTATCTCCTGTTTTTCCAGCTAATAACGGGAAAACCAGGGAATTAGTTTCTTCGGCCTGAAGAATTTTATTGGGTATGAATCGCACCAGTACAGGACACAGAAATTCTTTTGCCTGCTGCCCGGTAATGGCAATTTCCAGAATCCCCCTTGTTACCAACTGTAAAACGCCGGCCCAAACCCCGAATGAACCGGGGTGTTTTGTGATGGCCGAGCCGAGTGATGTGATAAGGTAACGGCTTCTTTCCCCCCATTCGGGTTGGTCGAAAACGAGGGAGAGATAGAGCAGGTTATTTGCCATCACTGCATTTCCGCTGGGAACGGCGCCATCGTACACTTCTTTTTTTCTAACGATCAGATCCGTTTGAGCACTGTGTGTGTAGAAGAAAAAGCCGGTTTCAGGTTCTTCAAAATGTTCCATTACATAGCGGGTAAGGTTTTGGGCTTTGACCAGGTATTCGCCGGCACCCGTGATCTCCTGCAAATGGATATAGGCCTGGATAAGATAAGCGTAGTCATCCAGAAAAGCCGGTATGCGGCCGATCCCGTTTTTATAGGTGTGGTGCCATTGCCCACCTTCTCCGATAAATATAGATTCCAGGAATGCCATGTTTTGCATGGCCATTTCCTGATACCGGGCCTCGCCCAGAGCGGCACAGGCTTTGGCATAAGCGGTGATCATCAGGGCATTCCATCCCAACAATATCTTATCATCTAATAAAGGACGGATCCGATTATCGCGGTATTGCATCAGCTTTTGTCGGCAGGCCTCCAATTTTTCTTCCAATGCGGGAACAGTATATCCATTAGCAGCGGCAAATGTTTCTATGGGATTTGTTATCCATAGAATATTGGTATGCTCCCAATTGCCTTTGTCTGTAATATCATAGAAAGCAGAAAACAGGGCGGCATCTTCTCCCAATAAGTCCATAATTTCCTGTTGGCTCCAGGTATAAAATTTTCCTTCAACGCCTTCACTGTCTGCATCAATGGCACTGTAGAAGCCTTTTTCCGGGCTCAACATTTCCCGTTCAATAAATGCAAGTGTATGGCGGATGGTTGCTGCGTATTTTGGATTGCCGGTAATCTGGTAAGCTTCTGAAATCACGCTTACCAGCAGGGCATTGTCATATAACATTTTCTCAAAATGCGGAGCCAGCCATTCATTATCTGTACTGTAACGGGCAAATCCGCCACCCAACTGGTCATAAATTCCACCATCAATCATTTTATCAAGACTGAGCAATGCCTGTTTCAAGGCAGTTTCATCCTTCGTAAAATGGTAATGCCTCAATAAATACTGGATAGAAAAACTTTGTGGAAATTTTGGGGCTTTACCAAATCCGCCCCATTCTGTATCAGCATTGGCCAAAATATTGGTGGCAATGGTTTGCATTTGCTCATCTGAAAAAAGGGAAGTTTCCTCTACTGCTTTTGGCTTTTGCATACCAAAGGAATTCGATGAGAGTAAATGGCTTGTAAGGTTTTCTGCCTGCGAAAGGATCTCTTCACGTTTTTCATGGTAGCTTTTATGAACGCCTTCTAATATTTCTTTCCAGCTGGCGCGGTTATAGGCCCTTGCGGGCGGGAAATAAGTGCCACCATAAAAAGGTTTGGTTTCGGGTGTGAGAAAAACATTTAGCGGCCATCCGCCGCTGCCGGTCATGGCCTGTACGGCATCCATGTAAATATGGTCAAGGTCGGGGCGTTCTTCCCTGTCTATTTTAATATTGATGAAATATTCATTCATTATTGCCGCAGTAGTTTCATCTTCAAAACTTTCCCTTTCCATTACATGGCACCAATGGCAGGCAGCATAACCAATACTAACGAGAATGGGTTTGTCTTCCTGTTTTGCTTTTTGCAATGCTTCTTCCCCCCATGGATACCAGTGTACGGGGTTATGGGCATGTTGTAAAAGGTAAGGACTGGTTTCGTTGATGAGGTGGTTGGTGTGGGTAGGGTTCATAGGAGCTGGTATCTTTCTCAAAAGCTATATTACGAAATATAAAAAGCCTCCCGAATAGAGAGGCCTTAAAATAGTATTGAATGAGGTAATATTATTTTTTTACGGGTGTGGTACTGAGTAAAAACTGGTCTAATGCGGAAACCATACTGGGTTTTTGTGGCGTTGGCACTTTGATCTCCAGTTTCATGCCGGCATCTTCTACGGCTTTGGAAGTGTTGCTCCCAAAAGCACCGATTACTGTTCCGTTTTGTTTGAATCCGGGGAAATTATCGAAAAGGCTTTTTACGCCGCTTGGGGTGAAGAAACAGATCACATCAAAATCTTTGGTGCAAACCACGTCTTTTATATCACTGCTGATGGTGCGGTACATAAAGCCAAGCTGGTATTCGCATTTATTGGTTTTGAGCCAGTTTACGATCTCGTTATCCTGCTGGTTTTCGCTGCACACGTAAAGGAACTTTTCGTTCTCTTTGTGTTTATTGATCACATCGAACATGCTCTTATTGGTACCATCGGCACCATAGAACACTTTTCTTTTGCGGTAGAGGATGAATTTCTGGAGATAGAGGGCCACCGCTTCGGTAATGCAGAAGTATTTGGTATCCTGCCCGATGGTCACTTTCATTTCTTCGCACATGCGGAAAAAATGATCAATGGC
>JAYWAU010000560.1:0-8203 GCA_043782265.1 Ferruginibacter sp.
CCATTGCCTGCTGCGCCACCTATACCTATCGCTCCTTTGCCTACATTAGGAAATATTACATAGCCATAAGAATCTTTAAAAAGACTTTGCATTAAATTATCTGTTTTAATAAATTCAGTTTTTGCTTTTTTACAATCTTCAATGATCTTTTCATCTTTTGAGCTTTGTGCATTAACGAGTCCGCCAAAAATTACCAATGCCAGCACCAGGCAGATTGACTTTTTTATTCTACTTATACTTTTCATAAACTAATGCTTTTGTGGTTAAATTTTTGAAAAGATATTAAACAAATTTTAGCCAGAAAAATTTACCCTGTTAAGAAGATTAAAAAGTTTAAAGGCCTGACTTGTTTGTATACTTAATAATTTCATAATCTCGTTTTATCATAGGATAAAACGATTCTTGCTGCGGCTATTGGTATTTAGGAAACAATAAATTTATTACTCTTCCCGTAATGACATATAACTGTCTAAATGCCAATTAACGGCCTTTCGGTGCTGTAAAGTACTTTTTGATATTCCATCAACAGCATTTTTAAATTATGGTACTGGTTTCCTTAAACAGACTATCAATTAAAAATAATATCGTGTTAATTTAATTGCAAGCATTAAATTTAATATCTAAAATAATCAGATGAAAAAATCACTCCTCCTTTGCACGTTTATGTTTTGGATGTCGTTTTGTATTGTAGCCCAAAATGCAGATAGCACCTGGCTTGTAAATAACTATTACAAAATAGAAAAATACATACCGATGAGAGATGGAATCAAGCTATTTACTTCCATCTATATTCCGAAAGATAAAACAGAGAAGCATCCGCTGTTAATTGAAAGAACTCCTTACTCCTGCAAACCCTATGGCGAAAGTAACTGGAAAGAATATTGGAATAGTTACCAAAAGGAATATTTTAAAGAAGGGTACATTATGGTAACGCAGGATGTGCGTGGCCGTTGGATGAGCGAAGGTGAATTTAAAAATGTGCGTCCATTTAATGCCGGTAAAAAAGGAAAAGAAATTGATGAAGCAAGCGATACCTATGATGCTATTGACTGGCTTGTTAAAAACATTCCCGAAAATAATGGAAATGCAGGTGTCTTTGGAATCTCCTATCCCGGCTTTTATTCTACAATGGCTGCAGCCAGCAACCATCCAGCTTTAAAGGCCGTTAGCCCTCAGGCTCCTGTTACCAACTGGTTTATTGGTGACGACTTTCACCACAATGGCGCCTTCTTTCAGCTGGATGGCTTTGATTTTTATTCTGCATTAGGTGGTGGTTTCGGTCAGCCACATCCGGCCCCTACATCCGTTGATGCACGTTCTGTCGGTTATCCTGATCATGACAATTATCAATTTTTTCTGGATGCAGGCAACTTAAAGAATCTTACAAAATATACAGGTGACACCATTGCATTTTGGAAAGACCTGATGGCACACCCAAACTATGATGCATGGTGGAAAGAACGTGATGCACGCAACGCCACAAAAAATTTGCAACCTGCCATGTTATGGGTAGGCGGTTTGTTTGATGCTGAAGATTGCTGGGGTGCATGGAATGCCTACAAGGCTGCCGAACAAAATAATCCGGGTAAGGCGTTTAATAAAATTGTTGAAGGTCCCTGGTATCACGATCAATGGGCAAATTATGATGGAACCCACCATGGCAATATCCAATTTGGCTCCAATACAAGCAACTATTACCAGCAGCATTTTGAAATTCCTTTCTTCAACTATTTCTTAAAAGGTAAAGGCGATATTGCACAAATAGCAGAAGCAAATGTTTTTGTAACCGGGGCAAACGAATGGAAAAAATTTACACAATGGCCGCCTGCAGACAAAGAGGATAAAGCAATGTATTTGCAGGCAAATGGTAAACTGGATTGGAGCAAACCAACTGCCGAAAAAAGTTTTGATGAGTATACGAGTGATCCCAACAAGCCGGTTCCTTATGAAGAAGATGTACACTTTAACAGAACAAGAACTTACATGACAGATGACCAGCGTTTTGCTGCCCGCAGACCGGATGTACTTGTTTTTAAAACAGATACTTTAACAGCGGATGTAACACTTGCGGGAAATGTCATTGCAGACATAGCGACAAGTATTTCTACAACCGATGCTGATTTTGTTGTAAAGGTTATTGATGTACTTCCTGAGTATGAGGGATATAATAAAGTAGATATTTATGCAGATAAAGATCCTGAAAGAATTTATCCGATGGGGGGCTACCAGATGCTGGTACGTGCCGAAATAATGCGTGGCCGTTTTAGAAAGAGTTATGAAAGCCCTGAAGCATTTACACCCGGAAAAGTTGAACAGGTAAAATTTGAATTACCTTCCATTGCACATACATTTAAAAAGGGCCATCGCATAATGGTACAAATCCAAAGCAGTTGGTTCCCACTTGTTGACCGCAACCCTCAACAGTTTATAGATATTTACAAAGCAGATAACAGTGATTTTAAAAAGGCTGACATCCGCATTTATCACGATGCGGCGAATGCCAGCAAACTTATTTTACCCATCATAAAATAAAATATTGCTAGGCTAAAAAAGTTTATAGTTTACGGAATAATAGAAAGCGGGAGAGGGGCTTTAAACGGTATAGTAATTGACTTATACCTGCTGTAAAAGACCATTAAAAATCGTAAATCAAAAACAAAATACTATATGGATGGATAAACCTGCAGCGATCTTTGTAAGGACAGATACAGAGTCGGAACTGCTTTCTGTATATTGTAAAAATTTCTTTTAAGAAAGTATTTGAAATAAGGTGATAACAATATAAATTTTCCGCGATAAGGAAATAAAGCAGAGATTATTTTGGGCCGCATGTAACAAAGCCCGGAATGGATAAATAAAAACCCATGACCACATTTGGTAGTCATGGATTTTTAAAATTAAACGCTATTCAAATTAAGTATAATCAAATTTTTGACCTCCTATTGAGGCTTCATAAAGTTAGCCACCCTTTTGCTGACTGAAAACCTATCACACGTTCTCTATATTTAACGTTCGCAATTGCATCTGCTTTTACAACAATTGCAGAAGCCTGCGCCGAAAACTCAAAATTATTTTCTTTAAACCTGTTTAGCGCATTTTCATCTTCAAAAAAGATTACTTCCCTATAGACCTGCTCACACAAAATTGTTGGCATGGTATTACAACAATATAAACGAAAATAATTGTCAAGTAATTTTAAATTAAATATCATGTCAATAAATCTTTTAGAAATAATACAAAAAAACTTAGGGTATCCTGCATTGCAAAAGATAGATCCAAATACGCAAGTCGTGGTGGCTGATGATAAAACACCCGATGAGGATAAATTTAGCCAGGCCGCTATCCCTGCTGTGCTTGCAGCATTTTATAAATACGTTCAGTCAGATGCAGGTGCGGCTGAATTTTTAGAAGGTGATTCTCATACTAACTGGCTAGGTAAAATTTTCCCCGATAATAAGAAAGCAGTGGTAGAAACTATTTCCTCTTACTCCCAACAGTCAGGCGAAGATCCGGTTAGTAAAGTAAATGCGATAGCGTGCGAAACTGTTAAAGTAGTAAATGAGAATTTGCCTGCCGATGCCTCTATAAAAGATGTAAAAGTTTTTTTCAGTAACCAGCGGAATACTTTTTTATTGTATTTGCCAGCGGCCTTAAATATGGGTGAGTTGTTAAACGATGACACGTTGGATGACAATACAAATAAAATGGAAGGCCCCATATCAAGTTTGATGCATAGTATTGGAAGTGCATTTGATAACCATTAATTATGGAAGAAATATTTTCTGCTAATTACCTCTTACTTAGTCGTAAGGTATATTTGTTTGCAGTGGCGGGTTGCACAAAGATGCAGGCTCAGGAGTTTTATTTAGCGGTATGGTAATTGAGTTATTCATATAACAATAAAGCAAAAAAAATGGCTAATCAAAAACAATTTGGTGTATGGATGGATACACAGGCAGCGATCGTAGTAAGCAAAGACATGGAGTCGGAAGAGCTTTCTGTACTGGCTTCCGTAAAAGGGGAAAAAAGTTCCCCAAATTCCAGTGAGAAGAATGCACACAACCAGGAAAAATCTTTGCAGCTAAAATTTTTTAAAGAAATTACCAGTCACCTGCAAAATGCCACTTACATACATGTAACAGGTACAGGTCAGGTGCAGGAACAGTTTATTCATTACCTGGCCGACACAGCACAATTTAAAAACACCCGTACAGATGAATCTACGGCAAATAAAATGAGTGACGAGAAGCTGGTTGAATTTATGTCGGCTAAGCTGAATTAGATTTTATACTGCAACAATATTTATCCCGGCTGGCACTTTACTGCTAATCGGGATTTTTGTATCCGGATAAGTAAAAAAGACAAAACCGGCAAAACAAAAAGCAAGAAAATGATAGGATTTGACCAGCTAAAATATTATATTTGAGTACACTAAATATACAATTATGAAAAAGTATCTGTTGCTTGTTGTAATGTTTTTTTCCATTGGCGTAACCTATGCAGTGGATAAAGGAAAATGGACCGGTTATATCAGTGATGCTGATTGTGGAGTAAAAAAAGATATGAAAGGTCATGCCGCATGCGCCAAAAAATGTGTTGCAGGAGGAGCCAAACCTGTATTTGTTGTCGGGGACAAAGTGTATGCCATCAACAACCCTGAAAAGGTGGCTAAATTTATCGGTGAAAAGGTAACCATTAGTGGAACCATTACCGACGATGCACTGGAGATAGAGACGATTAGCAAGTAAATTGAAACTAAGGAATTTGCTCAACGGGCTACAACAATTTTAATTTGTTGTAGCCCTTTTTTAATATTATTTCAGGTTGTTAATTTTAAATGTGAAAAGACTGGCATTCGAATTTTTGAAAAAAAGAATCTGGGCGAAAGATACCCCACCTATCCAAAAGGCGGTGGTTCTGTATTTTGAACAACCACCGGAGTTGTGCACCTTTTACTTGTTGAAATTTTACTTGTTTTTTCGACGGGATTTATTGAGTTAAATTTATTGATGATTTTATTTTCCAACTCTTTTATTTTACGAGACTTCGGCCGTTGGTGAAAAACACCCAACGGCGGCTCTCGGGTGGGGTACATTATTTTAATTGAAGTGAGGAACACCAATAAAAGCAAAGAGTAGCCGGCTACTTAACGGCTACAAAAAGTAGCCGGCGCATATTGCCCTGCTGCCAACCCAGTTTTATACATTGAAGCATTTCTTGTACCAAATGGGTATTAGACCGGCTGCTCAACCAGTTGTACTTATTGGCACATCTATTGAACCTGTGTGAATAAACAAGCGTTTCAAATAGTTGTAACCATGAAATATAATAGCCACCTCCCTTTTATTATTTTAACTTCCTTGATTGGTCTGATTGGGTTTAAAACTTCGGCCAGGAATACGGTTAAAGAAAACAGCAGGCGTTATATCGATACCCTGCCTGCGCCTTATGAAACTAAATCAGTCAAGAATTTTAGTAAGGTTATCGGGTGGCAAGATGGCACGACACCTGTTGCGCCAACCGGCTTTACTGTTACCAAATTTGCCGATGGCCTGCAGCATCCACGGTGGATATATGTGGGAGACAATGGTGATATTTTCATCGCTGAATCAAATACGGTATTAAAAGGAATCCTGCAATTTGGGGCGAAAATTTCCCGTAAAATAAAAACACAACACATTGGGAAAAGCGCTAACCGCATTACCATGTTCCGGGATGCCGATAAAGATGGCGTGGCGGACCATCGTTTTGTTTTTGCAGAAAATCTTAACCAGCCGTTTGGGATGTTAATACTGGGTAATCATTTTTATGTGGGCAATACGGATGCATTGTTAAAATTCGATTACAAAATTGGAGACACTTTACTGAACAGCAAAGGCGAAGCTATTGTATCATTACCGGCAGGTAAATACAACCGGCATTGGGCGAGAAATATCATCACCAACCAGGCAGCAAACAAAATTTTTATAGCAGTTGGCTCCGGAACCAATGTAGCAGAAAAAGGGTTAGACAATGAAATACGAAGGGCATGTATACTTGAAGTAAATACCGATGGCAGTGGCGAAATTATTTATGCCTCCGGCCTCCGCAACCCAGCCGGTATGGCATGGGCACCAGGAACAAATACTTTATGGACAGCCGTAAATGAAAGAGACGAATTGGGCGATGAACTGGTGCCCGATTATTTAACCAGTGTGAAAGAAGGTGGCTTTTATGGATGGCCCTTTGCCTATTACGGGCAGCATGCAGACCCGAGAATGAAAGACCATCAAAGACCTGATCTTGTAAAGAAATCTATAATACCTGATGTTACGCTCGGTTCTCACACCGCCTCTTTAGGACTTCTATTTTATAACAGGCAGGCATTTCCTTCCAGGTATCACAATGGTGCTTTTATTGCACAACACGGTTCATGGAACCGAAAAGAATTAGCCGGTTACAAAGTTGTTTTTATTCCATTTGCAAATGGAAAACCCTCGGGGCCTGCTGAAGATTTTTTAACAGGGTTTAAAGTGGAAGGATCTGCAGACAGTGAGGTAAGAGGAAGGCCTGTAGATGTTGCCTTGCTGGCAGATGGGTCCATACTGGTAACGGATGATGTTAGCAATACCATTTGGAGAGTGAGTGCAAATAAATAATTTACCTCTTTGCCTGCGCAAAATGAATCCGTCATTTTTTTAATAATTAAATGATGCCAAAAAGTAATTTTTGCGGTGTAGCAATAGAACTATCCTTATTATACTAAAACTAAAAAAAATGTCGGCGCAAAAACAATTTGATATATGGATGGATACACCGGCGGCAATGGGGAATAAAAAAATATGCCCGAGCCGGAAACATTTTCAGTGCTGGCTTCGCTAAGAGTGAAAGATTTGCCAAAGAGTAAATACATACAACAATTGGTAGTTGGCTATTTCGCAAGGTACAACTACTGCCAGTGGATTTTGCCAGCACCATGACAGTTTAGTAATTTGAAGAGTTGTTTTCGCCAAAAGGGATATTATTTTAGAGCTTTGGAAGCAACAAAAGCACAGATAATAATTTCATGCTGCTGGCTTAGGTAAGCAACAACATATTTCTTATAACCAACACAGCGATAGTCAAGATACTTCCATAGGTTATTATAATTGCAGGGCTTATGCTCTATTCTTTCGTAAGAAAATTTTTCAAAAAATTCAAAGGCTTCATCTACAAATTTTTTGCAGTTTCCGGCATTCCCTTGCCTTCTATCAAAACGGCAATGTCTGTCACTGCATGAGCAGCAGGTTCTAAAATGCTTACTTTCCTTTTGCCCATCTATCTATCATTTTATAGGTGTGTTTTTTACCAGCAGCAAGCGTAAGTTTTTTTGCAGGGGTTGTTTTTTTTGCAGCCAGCAATTGCAGTTTGTCAAATTCATTTTGCTCAATTACCACAAACTTTTTTTTATCCAGCGTAAGCGTTTCCATGAATAATTATTTATACTTTCAAATTTACAGTAAAATACTTCAGGGGAAATATTTATTTCAACAAAAAATAGGGGCAATAAAAGGCGTTGAATTGGTAGTAATAAAAACCAGCTTAATGTATTCCAGTGTTGCCGATGCTATACAAATTCGGTTAGTAGTACCGTTGACAACTGCACGGCACCCTGCCTAATGGAGATAACTCCGCAGCTATCGCATTTTGCGACACCATAAAAAATAGCTATTTTACTTTTATAAACATTTGATATGGCAAAGGTGAAAAGAACCATTACGATGGCAGATGAAATAATAGTAAATAAAATTTACTACATCCGTAAGCAAAAAATAATGCTGGACAAAGATTTGGCCGAATTATATGGGGTACAGGCTATAAGGTTGAGAGAGCAGGTAAAGAGAAATTTAGACAGGTTCCCTTCAAATTTTATGTTTCGGTTGACAGCCAAAGAGGTTGAAACAATGGTATCGCAAAATGCGATACCATCAAAACAACAACTGGGCGGCTTTTTACCTTATGCTTTTACAGAGCATGGTGTATTAATGTTAGCAAGTGTATTGAAAAGCAAACAGGCTTTGGACGTAAGTATCAGCGTTATAGAAATCTTTGTGAAGATGAGGGAAATGCTATCAACCAATAAAGATATTTTATTGCAAATGCAAAAAGTAGAAAAGAAATTAACCGCACATGATGACGATATACGATTAATTTTTGAGGCATTGAAACAACTATTAAACCCACC
>JAYWAU010000561.1:0-8187 GCA_043782265.1 Ferruginibacter sp.
CGTTTCGGTAAGTACAAAAAAGGTTGGCGATAAAATTGTTGTTTCTGTAAAAGACAACGGTAACGGCATTCCGGAAAATATAGTTGATAAAATATTTCAGCCATTCTTTACCACCAAACCAACGGGGCAGGGAACGGGATTAGGTCTGTCGATGGCTTATGATATTGTAAAAGTATATGGTGGCGACATAAAAATACATACAGAGGAAAATCAAGGTTCAATATTCATAATCACATTACCTTTATAAGGCCATCCCGATATCTACATAAATTTATACCTAAATAAAAGAAGGGGGATGGAGTTTATTATTAAATTACCACTAAACTAAATTTATAAAAATAATTTAGATGAAAACATTGTTTTCTTTTTGCCTGTATTTTTTAATATTATCTTTTGCCGTTGCTCAACAAACTAATTTAAGCAGACTGCAACAGAAATTAAGTATTGCTAAAAACGAAGATACAATCAGGGTTTTTGCGTTGGACTCCTTGGCCGTATATTATGGGTTCATTCAATTTGACAGTTGCCTTTTTTATGCTGCGCAAACAACTGAACTATCTCAAAAATTAAATTATACATACGGCAGATTCCTGGGTTATCGCAGCACATTTTTTGCGTTAAATTGTCAGGGTAATTATCCAAAAGCCCTTGAAGTTGCAATTAATATGCAAAAAATAGCGGAGAAATTAAAAAAGGATATCCCGTGGACGATAGCCACCCCTCATTATTTTATAGGCCTGCTTAACAGGGAGATGGCAAATTACGCCAATGCCATTGATCAATTTCAGCAGGCTATTCAACTATGGGAAAAATCTGGGCAACCTATGGCAGAAATGTATTTTACATTTTCTCAACTGGGAATTTTATATGGAAGCCGTAATCAATTGGATTCAGCTTTGCTATACGCTCAAAAAGGATATAATCTGGGTTTACATTCAAAAGATTATAGAAAATTCTTTGCCCTTGCCATTGGCGCGCTTGGGAACACACATGTAAAATTACACAATTACAAACTTGCCGAATCCCTTTTTCGGGCAGGTATTGTGCAAAGCGGGCTTTATGACAATATATATTTTCAGGCAAGAAATTATAATAATCTTGCAAGTTTATTTAATCAAGTAAACCTTACTGATTCGTCTATTTATTACGCTAAAATTTCACTACAGCTATGCCAGAAACACAATTTTGGAGAGTATACTTTTGATGCCAGTTCCATACTTTCCAAAGTGTATGAATCAGAAAATAAACCAGATAGTGCTTTCAAATACATAAAGATAATGTTGGCTGCAAAAGATAGTGTGTTTAGCCAGTCAAAAGGATTGCAATTTCAACAAACTGCTTTTAAAGATATACAACGCCTGCAGGAAATAAGTACTGATAAAGAAAGATACCAAAACCACGTAAAGGTATATGCCTTGCTTGCCACATTGAGTGTATTTTTATTATTGTCGTTTATTCTTTACAGAAATACCCTGCAAAAACAAAAAGCTAAAATAAAAATTCAACAGGCTTATGAAGAACTTAAAGCTACCCAGGCTCAATTAGTACAACGGGAAAAAATGGCTTCACTAGGCGAACTCACCGCAGGCATTGCCCACGAAATACAGAACCCATTAAACTTTGTAAATAATTTTAGTGAAGTAAATAAAGAATTGTTGGTGGAAATGAAGGAGGAAATTAATAAAGGAAATATGGATGAAGTAAAAGCTATTGTAAATGATGTTATTGACAATGAGGAAAAAATAAATCACCATGGTAAACGGGCCGATGATATTGTGAAAGGAATGCTACAACATAGTAGAATTAATATTGGTGTAAAAGAACCAGCCAACATTAATGCATTGGTAGATGAGCGCCTGCGTCTTTGTTATAATACCCTTCGTGCAAAAGATAAAACTTTTAACGCCACATTGAAAACTGATTTTGATGAAACGATTGGCAACATTAATATTATTCCACAGGATATTGAAAGGGTATTACTGAATTTAATCAATAATGCTTTTTATGCGGTAAAAGAAAAGCTTAAAGCGGAAAGCTTACAGTCTAAAGCTGAAGGCTACGCTTACGAACCTGAAGTGGCTGTAACTACCCGAAAACTCAACTCCCCTTCAGGGAATGGGGGCAAAATTTTAATCTCGGTAAAAGACAATGGCAATGGAATTCCTCAAAAAATAGTTGATAAAATATTTCAGCCTTTCTTTACCACCAAACCAACTGGGCAGGGAACAGGATTGGGTTTATCATTAAGTTACGATATTGTAAAAGCTCATGGTGGTGAAATAAAAGTGAATAGTAAAGAAGGTGAAGGCAGTGAGTTTATTATTCAATTACCACTTGTCTGAATCACCGATTAAAATGATTAAAGGATTGCACAGATTAGCAACATGAAAAAATTGAGCAGACCATCATTTTTAAAAGGAAGAAATCAGTTAAATCCTTAAAACGTTACACAAAGGCTATACCGTAGATTTGCAAGAACGATGAATGAGCTACAGGCAGCAATAAAAATATACAGCCTGCAAAAAGAAAATATTTATACATTGATCAAAAATTTTGAGCCGCTCGACAAAAAGTATAAAAAGGAAATGATGTACTATCTTGATAATTTTTATACACTAATCGACAACCCAACACAAGTACAATTTACATTTATAGATGAAGCCCGAAAGGAATAAATATGAGGGTATTCTGCCACAGCTGACAAGTACCAACAATGTAACACAAAACTGTTACTTACCACCGTTAACTATTTTACGTTTACTCCTACTTAATTAGCTGCACCTGCTGCTGCATCCAAATAAGTTGTTAAATTAGTGATGGTGGCAGCCGCTATTTCAATCTGTTCCTGTGCTTCTTTCCAGTTACGTTGCTCAATGGCTTCTCTTATACCCGGCAATGTTTTTACCCCATATCCTGTAAAGAACCCAGGCGCATAAATAGCGTGCCTGTACCAGCCTCTGCGTGGCAATCCATCTTTTGTAAGTAAGGTCTGCTCTGCTTTATACAATTGTTTGTTGAGTTCATTTTTCTTTGCGGCAGAAAGTGTGTTGCTGCTGATCACCACATTTAAACCGTCTGCACTTTTTGCCAAACCAGCCACTGCATTTTGCAGCGAACTAAAATTTAAAAAAGGCACTTCGTCTTTTGCTACCGGTGGTAACAAAGGTTCTGTTGCTTTATTAGCAATGGTGTAATATTTTTCTTTAATCAGTTGATTTTCTACCAGCGTATTTTCTCTTTGTTCATCAGCCTGCGCAATTACTTCGGCAGTATACTTACTGATGGTGGATTGCAAATTGCGGAAATCAAAAGGCAGTGCTTCGGCATCAGCAAAACGCAACGTTGTGCGGCCTGCAGTTTTTGCCAACACAACACCATACTCAAAAGTAGGGTCTTTAAATCGTCTGTACAGATCGTAAGAATCATAAATGGAATGGTATTCACCGCCATCATCTTCACCACCAAAACCCAGGTTTAAAGATGGTATGCCGATGTGTTGTGCGAAAGGAGAAAAATCTGAACCGGAACCAAGTGCAGGCAGTGTAAATGTTTTTTTAGCAAGCACTTCTTTTTTTGCTTTGGCAGTGCCGGCACTAATAATTTCAAGCGAATGTCTTCTGTCGAAAACACTCACATTTGTTTGCGGATCATTTACTGCTTTACTGATCTCGGTAAATGCCGGCTCCAATGCCTGTGAACCGCCGGCATCTAAAAAGCCCCGTCCATTTCCATCAGAGTTAATGTACAGTACTGCTTTTTGTTGCAATTCTGTAGCATGTGCTTCCACCCATTCTGTAGAGCCCATCAGGCCTGGTTCTTCAGCATCCCATGCACAATACACGATAGTACGTTTTGGTTTCCATCCTGTTTTAGCCAACTCTCCTACCGACCTAGCCTCTTCCATCATGGCCGCCTGTCCGCTAATGGGGTCGGCAGCACCGTTTACCCAGGCATCGTGGTGGTTACCACGAATTACCCATTCATCTGGAAATTCAGCGCCTTTTAATTTTGCGATTACATTGTAGATGGGCCTTATCTGCCAGTCGAATGAAAGTTTTAAATGAATTTTATTTTTACCGGGGCCTGCATGGTAAGTAATTGGTAAAGCACCTTTCCATTCATCAGGAACCACAGGCCCGTCAAGGCTTTCCAGCAAAGGCAATGCATCAGCATAACCAATAGGGATAACCGGAATTTTTAATAAGTTGATGCAGTCTTTTCTATCTAAACGTTGCGCATCTTTTGTAGCACCAACACCGGGTGTAAGCGGATCTCCGGGATAAATAGGCATATCCATTACCGAACCACGCTGAGCACCGGTGGCTGGCCTAAAGGGACCTTTAGGATACACATCTCCCTGAAAATAACCATCTTCTTTTGGATCAGAATAAATGATACAACCAATGGCACCATGTTCCTGCGCCACTTTTGGTTTAATACCTCTCCAGCTTTGTCCGTATTTTGCAATTACAATTTTCCCTTTTACATCAATGCCCATCCTGGCTAATTTTTCGTAATCGGCCGGTACGCCATAGTTTACAAAAACAAGGTCTGCAGTTACATCGCCATCAGCACTCCAGCAATTGTACACCGGCAATTGTGTTGATAGTTGCCCGGAAGTAGCATCTTCTTTCAGCGCCGGTTCTTTTAAAGAAGCGGTGAATTTTTTAGCACCGTTCATTTCCAGTAACCTTGTTACCGGCATAGGAAACAATACATAAAAAGTTTCTATCTGTGCATCATAACCCCAGCTTGTAAATTTATTGAGGATGTATTTTGCATTGGCCTCATCGCCTGCGGAGCCTACATAATGCGGCACTGCTGACATTTCCTTAATTAACTGATCTATATTTTTTGCATTTAGGTTAGCATCAAATTTCTTTTCAGCAGCCAGTTGCGTTTCAGCGGCTGACGGACTAAAACCCAGTATGGAACTGGTTTGTGCAATGGAAGTAACAACAATAAAACTACCTGCCAACAGCAGCGTACAATATTTTCTCATGGTATAAAATTTGGGTGAGTTTAATTATGTTGTGTTTGTATAATCTCTAAAACGAATATAGCTTTTTAATACAAGACTAAAAAGCTATACAAATATTGATTGATAGAAACGCTGATACTACGGATTGGGATTGATTTTTACCGATTATGTGCAATACAAAAATCCGTACTTATCAGCCAAATTTTTGTTTCTATTTAAGTAAAGCTGTAAGCTTTGCTTCCAAAGCAGGCCCACGTAAATTCTTTGCAACTATCTTTCCATCGGGGCCTATTAAAAAGTTTTGTGGTATGCTGAATATGCCAAACTGCTGTGCTACGGAATTGCTCCATCCCTGCAGGTCGCTCACATGATTCCATGTAAGTCCATCCATGTTAATTGCGTCTACCCAGGATGGTTTGGCTTTATCTAAAGACACCCCCAGTACCGTGAAATTTTTATCTTTAAATTTATTGTAATTGGCTACTACATTAGGATTTTCCTGGCGGCATGGTCTGCACCAGCTGGCCCAAAAATCAACCAATACATATTTACCACGAAGAGAAGATAAACTTATTGGTTGGCCGGTAGTATCTGGTTGGCTAAAATCGGGCAGCACCGTACCAATGGCATTTTTCTTTCCTTCTGCAATTTGTTGGGCGATATAATTACCCATGGCAGAGGTTCTTAAACCATTGTTTAAGCGATTGTACATGGTTTCCATTTTGGCCACATCTGCCGACAACTGGTTATACCGGATGATAGCAAGCGGTGCCACATAAGAAGCCGGATGCTGTTGAATAAAACTATCGATCACCTGCAATGCCTGTGTTGTTGCAGCCGGATCACCTACCGCATTTTCCGCAAAGAGACTTTGATAAGGAAATATGGCTTTATTAAAATCTATAAAATCTGCATGAGCGGGAGAGCCGGTTACAACAGCCGTTTCAATGGCATCTTTTGCTCCCGTAATCTTTACCGCACTATTGTCTAAAAACAAAATAATGTAGGGCGGTTTTTTGTTGAATAAAACCACCTTAAAATCAGGGGCGGCCACCTTTCCCTTAAAAGTAAATTTATTTTTAGTAATAGTAGATTCAATCTCAGGAGCACCAGTTTGTCCATTTAATAATGCAACCGTTGTTCCATCTGCAAACCCTGTAACATCGCCGTTAATTACAAAACCATCAGCGGCTGCAACAGGTGCTGCAACAGTTTTTTTTATTGGAGCAGCTGGCTTTGCTTTTGTTTGGGCTGACACAAACACCGGTAAGGCAAGCACTATTAAAAATATTTTCTTCATGTTTTCAATTTGATCTTGCAATTTACCCCGTTTTACGCAAATGAATTATGCAAGGATACTATTTAAGAAATCTTTAGTAGTTGCCTGAATGTTGATGGTGTCTTCCAGTGCTTTTATATAGGCACTGCCAATGATAGCACCGTTTGTGCAGGCCGCCGCCGATTGAAAAGTGGCTTTATCTTTAATGCCAAAGCCCACCAGGATAGGGTTACTGAGTTTCATATCCGCCAATTTCTTAAAATAAACACTTTGATCGTTGATGGCTTTGTTATTGCCTGTTGTAGAAGAAGAAGATACAGCATATAAAAAACCGCTGCACAATTTGTCGATCTTTCTAATGCGTTCTTCTCCTGTTTCCGGTGTTACTAAAAAAATAAATTTAAGCCCATGCTTTTCAAAAAGTTGCTGGTAGGTTGTTTCAAATTCATACATCGGTAAGTCTGGTAAAATAATACCGTCCACTCCTACTGCTTCGGCGTCAGCACAAAATTTTTCAAGCCCATATTGTATAATGGGATTCATGTAACCCATCAAGATAATCGGGACCTGTATAGTTTCCCTTACCAATTGCAGTTGTTCAAATAATATAGAAATACTCATGCCATTTTCCAATGCCACCATGTTGCTTTGCTGAATCACAGGCCCATCCGCCAACGGGTCGCTGTAAGGCATACCAATCTCAATCAGGTCGGCACCGTTTTGTTGCAAGGCGGTTAATACTTCTACCGTGCTGTTTAAATGCGGATATCCTGCGGTGCAATACACGTTCAATATATTCTTCTTTTTTGTAGCAAAGAGTTGGTCAATTCTATTCATGATTTTATTTTAATACAAGTTCCATTTTTATATTCGCCCTTTTGTATTCAGATTTAAAACCAATCACCTCCTTAAATCCAAATTTTTCATACAAGTGAATGGCCGGACCAAGTAATGTATTTGAATACAAAATAATTCTTTCGAGTTCTAATCTCCTGCCCTCCTGTAAAACATATTCTATCAGTTTATTGCCGATCTTTTTTCCCTGGAATTTTTCATCCACCGCCATTTTAGATAGTTCAAAAATGGTGTCACTTACTTTTAACAGTGCAATCGTTCCAGCTATTTCTCCATTCAACCGGGCAAAATAAATAAAGCCGCCTTCGTTGATATAATATTTTACGGGATTCGCCAGCATTTTTTCATCCAACGGTTCTATTTCAAAATACTTTGTTAGCCATGCTTTGTTTAATGCTGCAAAATCAGCCGCAAGGGCATCGGTAAAAGGAATTATTGTTATGTTGTTTTGCATTGGTTGTTGTTGCTTATTTCTTCTAAGTAGAATTTTTTATTTTGTTCTTTGCTTATCAAAATGGTTCCCTGTTTCACCTCATCCGCCCTCTGGGTACCTTCTCCTTTAGGAAAAGGATTGGATCGGAGATTTTACTGCATAACAAGAGTTGATTGCCCTTGGGTTGATGCCCCATACTAAACATGATTATTTTTATTTTTTTACGAATATTTCTATTATCTGTGTTACTATTGTTGTTGTTTCAATAATTTCCTGGTTTGTAAATCGTAGAACAGTTATTCCATTTTCATTTAAAATCTTTGTCCTTTCTATATTATATTCTCTAATGTCTTTTTCATTGTGGATGCCGCCATCGGCTTCTATGCACAATTTGATTTGGTGGCAATAAAAATCCAGGACATAATTTCCAAACGGATGTTGCCTTCTAAACTTAAGATTCATCAGCTTTCTGTTACGAAGCGATTGCCATAACTTTTCTTCTGCCTCCGTTTTTACTTGTCTTAAATAATGTGCATTTTCATACATAGAAGGATTAGCATTGTTGTGTAAGTTTTCATTATAGTCTGCCATAATAAAAGAATTTACAAATTATTGTGCTCTAAAAGCCCCTCTCCTCAA
>JAYWAU010000562.1:0-2954 GCA_043782265.1 Ferruginibacter sp.
CATTGGACAAACTTAACTGGCAATGATCCGCGCTTTTTTAAGTAGATAAACCCGCGTTTTTTTGGGTAGACGAAACTGTCTACCGAAAAAAACGCGGATCAAATATGTTGATAATCAGGTTTGTTATGATTTGGGAATAGCGTATATTTAAGTGTTGAACCAACATCGCCTATCCGGCGCTGAGTTCTTGTTTTATAGTTATCTTGGAGGTATTATTTCATTTTAAAAACTTCAAGATCATGGAAAAAAAACACTAAGTCCTCAAGCTATTGAGGCGTTAGAAAAAGCGAGCCAGTATTTATCACTTGGCCATTACAGTTCTTACACAATTCGCAATTATCTCTCAGAGCTTCGTTATCTCTTTGTTTATTTTGCCGATGTAAGTCCTTTCGATTTTAGGGAGGATATGATTATGCAGTATCTGCTTTACCTAACGCGCACCCTTGGATGCAGCCGGGAAAAATGCAGGATGGCCGCCCAAAGTATTTCTTTCTTTTTCAGGCATGTATTAAAACAGCCTTACATTATCCCAACAATTGTCTACCCCAGAAAATCCACTAAGCTGCCCCCTGTTATGTCTGCCGCTGAGATTAAGACACTCATAGACAGCGTTAAAAATATAAAGCACCGGACCATTATTATGTTGTTATACAGTACCGGGATGCGTCTCAGTGAGATTGCTGCTTTAAAAATTACAGATATCGACAGTAAAAATATGCGCATAAAAGTGGTACAGGGTAAGGGAGCCAAAGACAGGTTCACCATTTTATCTGAACAGGTATTAGTGGAGCTACGGGCATATTACATTATATGCAGACCCAAAGAATATTTATTCAATGGCTACACTGCCGGCAAGCCACTAAGTATGCGCATGATACAACACTCAGTACAAAACGCACTGATAAAATTGGGGCTTGAGAGTAAACACTATACCGTACATACCATACGGCATAGTTTTGCCACACACCTGGTGGATAATGGTACCGATCTGCATACCGTAAAAGAATTATTAGGGCACAGCAGCCTGCAAACCACCATGCGGTATATGCATCTTACGGTTAAACGTACAGACGGTATTGTAAACCCCTACGATGCCTTACCCAAAGGGAATAACCCGGATAATCAACCATCATTTTAAAACAAACAATAAAATGATGGCAGTATGTTATCCTATACACAACCCAGTGCCACCCTGCAGCAGGTGTTGCAAAAACAGCATCGGTCATACGAAGGGCCAACCATCCAGCACGTTCAAAAAGTGTTACAGCGGTTACAAACCTGTCGTACAGCATCTATGGGCTACCATCTTTACCGTTGCAGCGATGATGACTGTCAACACATAAAATACCAATACCATAGTTGCAGAGACAGGCATTGCCCTAACTGCGGGGCTGTGAAAAAACAGGAATGGATAGAAGCACGTATGCAGGAATTATTACCTGTAAAATATTACCATGTAGTATTTACGCTGCCCCATGAGTTGAACAGCCTGGTAATGGGTCACCGCAAACTATTGTATAAGCTACTGTTCGAAGCCTCTTCACAAACATTGCTCAGCTTTGCCCAAGATCCCCAATACCTTGGCGCATTGCCGGGCATTATTAGTGTGCTGCATACCTGGGGGCAGAGTTTAAGCTTTCATCCGCATATACATTGTATTGTAAGTGGCGGAGGTATTGATGCAGATGCTGAATGGAAGAATGCAAAGAAAAACAGTTATCGTTTTTTGTTTCCTGTTAAGGCCATGAGTATTGTTTACCGGGCAAAGTTTTTGCAGGCATTGCAACACCTCATTGACACAGGTGATGTAACGCTTCCTGCCGTTGGATCAGGTAAATCCGAGGCAACACAGTTGCTCGATATATTGTATAAAAAAGACTGGATTGTTTATGCCAAAGCTCCTTTGGCAGGGCCTCATGCTGTTATTGAATACTTAGGCAGATATACCCATAAAGTAGCCATCAGCAACCATAGGATAATGGATATTGATGAGCAGAACAATACGGTAACCTTTGCCTATAAAGATTACGCGGATGGCAATAAACAAAAACAGATGACGCTGGATAGTAAAGAGTTCGTCCGTCGTTTTACACAGCATATATTACCAAAGGGGTTTACTAAAATAAGAACGTATGGTTACCTCGCTAACAGGAATAGGCGAAACCGGATTAATGCGGTACTTGTAAAAATGAAACTATCCTTACACAAAGGGTTGGTAAAAATACCCATACAGGTGAGGTTGCTGGAACAGTATGGAATAAATATAACCCAATGCCCATGCTGTAATCAAAACACCATGCAGTTGCTTTTGGTGTATCAACCCTGGAAAAAAGGTGATGATGGGTAATGAAGGTTAAAGGCATTTGTTATATGGGCAATCAACGATAACATTGTAGGATGTATAGGCAGAGTCATATCCGGGCGAAAATAAATGATCAATAAAATGTGAAATAAAAATGTGAAACACTAACTTTAACAGGGCTATCAGAGAAAATCCGTAAAAACGGTTCTCTGAAACCCACCTAAACAAAAAAAACAGAATCAAAAAATAACAAGAAGAAACGTTCCGGTTGATACTTTCTCCCTAATAGTAAAATTACGGCGAAGTCGGTCAACCCAAAAGTATACCACAAGGCCCCGCAAGAAGATCGTATGCGGGGCTCTCTATGGAGGCCTTGCGGATACTTTTCTTATTGTTGGCTGCAATTATTTTAAAACTCTAAATATGAAGAAACTCACTATAATATTATTCTTATTCTTTTCATTTCATTCTCTTTGTCAACAAACTACACTACCAAGCCCAGAAATGAATATTGACTCTTTTATGAAGTCAAAACAAATTGAAGTAATTGGTAAACATTTCCCGGAATTCAATACTTTTTTACAGGAAAAAGAATTTAAAAATCAAAATTTGTTAGGCAAAGTTGTCTTTGTCAATTTCTGGTTTGAATCAT
>JAYWAU010000563.1:0-2953 GCA_043782265.1 Ferruginibacter sp.
AGGCAGAAGGCTGTGGTTTATATTTTTAATATTAATTTTTCTTTGTTGAGGTACAATCAGTTTGTAATAAATTTCATACACCGGCACTGCATAATCCAGGTGGAATTCGGACGCAAATTTATTTTTAAAAATTGGATTAAAACCTTTTACTGTGTAGCTGTATTCAATGATATCCCCCTGCCTTACATCATCCAGAATTAGTACAGCATCCAATAAACCATTATAAATAAAACTGCTCAGCTCTTTTTCCTGATGCAGGGTTTTAATTTTTGAAAGTTCAAGTCTGTCAAGTATTTCCCCATTTCGGATAATGCGGATGCTGTGAAAAATTAAGTGCTCATAAGAAGGATCGAATGAAACTGATATCTCTGATCCATTTTGTACACCAGCCTGTGAGATAATTTTTTTTTTACTTCTGCGAATGTATTCACTTTGTTCAGCTAAGTAAACCTGCTTCTCCAACGAAATATCTATGTAGCCATCTGCTGCGTCTTTGTCGAGTATTTTTTTATTGTAATCGATGGTGTTTTTAGTAATCCACGCAGGTTCTTTAGTAACAGTAATTTTTTCAGATTGAGAAAACACGGAGGTAGAAAAGAAGAAGATAGTGAACGTTACAAAAAGATATAAATATAATTTCATTCAGCAATGGTTTCTTAAGGTGACAAAAAATATAATTGCCTGAAGATAATAAGTAAAATGGGAATTTGAATTACTAACTGATATAAAAGCCGCTGTTCTTCTGCATTGTCAATTATTCTTGACTTTAAAAGACCATGTTAAATAAAACTCCGCTACTAATTCTCCTTTGTCGTTTTTACCGGTAGACTTTACTTTGATGGTTTTGCCTTCTCCGGTTGCAATGGCTTCTTCAATTGTTTGTTGGATGGCTAAACCTTCTTCGCAGGTAAAGTAAGTAATGCCGATAGCTTTCTTAAAATAGGCAGCTTGTAGCCCTGTAACCAGCATAGATACAGGTGGATTGCTTTTGTAAGTATTCATCATAGAAAGCAAGCCTGTACTAAATTCAGCAGCCATTGCAAGGCATGCAAAATAAGTTGACTTAAAAGGATTTTGTGAAAACCATTTGTAGGGAACAGTTACAATAGCGTTGGTTTCATCAATTGTTTTAATCTTCACCCCCGAAAAAAATGCAGCAGGTAATTTAGAAAACAAAAAAATTCTGAATTTAACAGGATGACGGATGAGTTGAATAAACTGATCTTTATTGGAGTTCATACTTTTAATTATTTAAATCAATGAAAATATAATTTAAAAATGCAATTACTGTTTTGAGTATGTTTCGGGCGCCAATGCTTTTGGACACCACTGTTCTAAAAAGGTAAATACCTTTTTCTGGTCTTAACTCTTTTTGCCATCCTCCAGGTACTCGCTGCTTTGGGTATGTATTCGTTGGCCCTTACCATCCAAAATAATAAATACCGGAAAACCAAAACGCTGGGCATATCCATATTGGGCAAACAAATTTTCGTTCATATTTTCTTTGCTGTAGTTTAAATCGTACACTACAAAACTGCTTTTGATAATGGAATCTAGTTGCTTATCGGCTTTGCTAAAGCGGTTAAATTCAATACACCAACTGCACCAATTACCGCCAGCCTGGATCAACACAAATTTGTTTTCCGCAACAGCCCTCTTAATGGCCGCATCAATGTCAGCAGCAGCATTGGCTTCCGGATTGTACAATTTTTTCTCCTGAGCAAAAATTGTAGCGGCAGCTAAAATAACAATAGCCAATGTAATAACTCTTTTCTTCATACACCTAAAGGTAAATTTTTATTTGTGTAGATGTTGAGCAAGCTGTTAAACTTTTGAGGACTAATTATAATTAAGCAGATGCTTTAAAATGGTTCACAACCTGAAGTAAAAATTATTTTTTTCTTTCTTTGGAAGGATTAAAAATTTCAGAGAGTGAATTAAAATCTTTTCTGTAAGATAAGCTGACACCGGTTTTATTACGTTGCCCAACAAGATCATAATTGGTGCGGTTAAATGCAACAACCCTAACACTTCCATCTTTGTTGATAATAAATTCTGCAGTTAAATCCGGTGTTATTAAAACATTGTTATTACGGTTGTAAACATAGGGGTTATTGTAGTCAACATTTACACCCGCCGTAATGATCAGCCTGCCGTTTAATAATTTAAAAATAAAGCCACTTTTAGCTGCAGCCTGCAACTGTGCCACATTTGCCTGCAGATCGTATGGGGAGCTTCCATAACTTGTATTTAAATCGAGATACAAAGAAGTGTTCTTAATATATTTTTGCAAAAACCTGTTGAAGAAACCTGATATGGCACTTGATACCATACCTCCAATGGTGCTGTATAAAACATTTTGCCCGCTGGTTGCAGTTAAAAATCCTTGTGTAGTACTGATGAAAGAATTAAATAGCAATAAAGAAGTTACCTGTTTGTTTAAATCATTTTTATCTTCTTTAAATTGCTGTAATCTTTTTACAATAAAGAAATCACTTCTTAAAGGGCTTGTTTCCGGCAATTGAAATTCAAAATCGATAACCGGTTTCAGCAAACTTTCAGTTAAATGTGCCAATACTCTCACATCACTTTTTTTATTAAAAGTAGTAGCGCTGGTACCTGATGTGCCAATAGAGGAAGAAATGCTGCTGAAATCAACATTGCTGGCAAGGTACTCAGCAATAATGTCTATCTGTGCTTTATATGGGTCCCCCGTCCATACAATGCTTCCACTGTTTACTGTAAAATATTTTTTTAAGAATGTTTGAAAGTTAAATGTGTATTCTCCTTTAGTGATATCATACCTGCCATTTATTGTTAAAGGTTCTTTATTACCGACCCTGATTTTTAAAAGGCCATTTCCCTCGCCCTTAATAATGTCACCTGTTGACTCATCCAATATCACATCAATTTTGCAGGAAGGGTTTCCTGTTAAAGCCATATTAACCACAAT
>JAYWAU010000564.1:0-2949 GCA_043782265.1 Ferruginibacter sp.
TCTCCCCAAATATCGTATGAAAATTTTCTGCTGCCAACCACTCCGGCTACCACCGGGCCGGTATTAATACCTATCCGGATGTCGAACCGAATTTCATTAGCAGCATGTATTTTTTTAGACTCATTTACAAAGTCAGCAATTTCAAAAGCAGCCTGTACCATTTTATGCGCATGATCGGCTGTAGGGAATGGTAATCCGCCGGCACACATATAAGCATCCCCAACCGTTTTTATTTTTTCCAGATCGTACTTGCCCATTATTTCATCAAATTTTGAGAAATAGAAATCAACACTCTCAACCAATTTTTCAGGCGATAAATTTTCTGCATACTGTGTAAACCCTTTAAAGTCTGTAAACAATACTGTTACAGATTCAAATTTTTTGGCCAGTACCTTACCATTTTCTTTTAGTTCGTGGGCTGTTTCTTCCGGCAGAATATTCAACAATAGGTTATCAGACCGGCTCTTTTCTTTTTCAATAATTTTATTGGTGGCTTTTATAAAATTGTAGCGACGGTACAGTCCAATTGCCATAATAAAAATAAGCACCAATGCTATAACAGTTGCTATAACAATAATCTGCTGGTTCCTTTTTTGCTGATGAAGTAAATCCACTTCCACCTGCTTTTGAGACACTTCATAATCTGTTCGCAAATCGGCCATTTTCTGTACAGAATTGACGTTATTTACACTGTCTCTGTAGGCGATATGATTTTTGTAATATTTGTAAGATTCGCCAGTGTTTCCGGCTCTTTCATACAAGTCTGACAATTTAAGATTGGCATCACTGATCTGCTCTTTCAATCCATATTGCTGGGCAAGTTTCAAGCTTCTGCCGGCATAGTTCATTGCCTTTTGATTATCCTCTTTTTGGAGATAGATGTCACACATAGAGATAAGATAAACACAGATGGGATAATAATCTTTAGTCTGTTCAAGTAACCGGATAGCTTCATTGATATTTTTTTCGGCCAAATTACTTTGCCCTGTATTAGCGTATACCATGCCGATATTGCCCAGGCAGTAGGCCTTACCGGTTAAGTAATTAACGCTTTCAAATATTATTTGAGATTCCCTGAAATACAAAAGAGCGGAATCGTAATTTTTGTTGTTGAGGAAAGCTTCTCCGGCATTTAAAATATAAGATGCCAATGCTACTGAGTCATCAGATTGTCGCAAAATACCAATTGCCTTATGATAGTAAAGCATTGCATTTTTATGATTATTAGCAATCACATAAATATCACCAATAGAACCGTATGCGCTTCCTTCAACAGAAATTAAATTTTCTTTCTTCGCTATTTCTGCACTTTTGATAAAAGCAGCCAATGCTCCATCTAAATCTCCTAACAGTCTTTTTGCATTTCCTTTTTGAAAATAACCTTCAGAGAGGTGACTGTCATCTCTGTTTTGTGATGACAGCTTTATCAATTCCTCAGCATATTGTAAAGCTAGTTTGGAGTCTTTAGTCTCGTTAAAAGACAGTACTTTAAGTAGGTTTAATTTTGCTAAACCTTTTACTGTATCAGCCTTATAAATAGTTAACAGGCTGTCTGCAATACGCTGGTCCTGTGCTGAAGCAGGATGGGAAAGTAAGTAAAAAAAGCCTATTAGTAAATAACAGGCTTTTCTTGTAAAAAGTATCATTCCGTTTTTGGTAAAACTTTAATTAAAGGGTCGTATGTATACACCGGCGGGTTATGATTAAGCCAGTATGCTGTAACGTTGGCCCATAGTATAGAATATGCTTCTTCAGTTTCTGAGGTAAAGGAAGGATTGATTGTTCCCTGCCAGGTTGAAGAGTTTGCAAGTTGTGCAGGATTGGGATCGAATACATCATGATTGGGCCCCGGCTTTTCAACGATATTTGTTATCGCTGTTACACCAGACGTGGGTGCTATTACCCATTGAACTATATCTCCGGGACTAACATTTAGAACACCATCGGGTGATAAAGTTAAATTGCCTGTTGCAGGATCACAGCCGGTGATTGTGATAATCCAAGTTGTTGCCATTGTTGTAGGTTTTGATTTTGGGTTTATAATTAGTGTGTTAAGTTGCTTTATATTTTGTGAGATGAACTTTACTATCGGTTACTTTTTATTTATGATAAATCAATTGTTTTAACATACAAACCAACTGCCACTACGTATTCAATAAATATAAACCTTTTCGTAAGAATTTTAAAAATTAGAAGTTCTCTTTTTTGGGTAAAAGAAAAAAATATGCAGGAGTAATTCATTTGTAATATAAATAAATAGTTTGAAAGAACAACTATATTTCTGTAAGTAAATTCCTTTGCAAGCAGGCTTTTAGTTTAACGCTGACAAAAGGTTTCATTCAATATACCCGCAAATAAAAAATATCCCAAAAAAGATATTTCGATTTTTTTTTGTAACTAGTGCATGATGGAAATGAAAAATATTTTTAACAGCAAGGTTATTGACGATTCAATTGAAAAAGGAATTAATTACCTTTTTTCAAAAAATGTAAACGGGCAGTGGAGAGGTTTTCCAACACTGGCCGGTGAATCAGATATCTGGGTAACCGGTTTCGTACTTGCTCACATTTATACTCTTTGCAAACAACAGGATGCTATTAAGGAATCACAAAAATTTTTATTAAGGTCACGTCATTCTTCTGGTGGCTGGTCATATAGTGCCCAGGTACCTCCAGATGCAGATTCAACTGCATGGTGCTTAATGGCACTGCATTCATGTAAAGAATTATCAGGTTCAGAGCTGGAGAAGGCTACAACATTTTTATGGACACACTTTAATAGTCCGGGCGTTTCAACCTATGGAATTGACTCCGGCATTCGTGAATTTATTTCGGCACCCGATAATGAAACCATTGCCGGTTGGACAAGTATTCATCCGGATGTTTCCATTGCCGCTGTTCTGGCAGATAAGGAAAATGAAGAAGCAACGGGAATATTAAACTGGCTAAG
>JAYWAU010000565.1:0-8158 GCA_043782265.1 Ferruginibacter sp.
GTGGAAAAATATATAAAAGGTGAAGGCGGTTATCTTATCATGAGCGATGGTTCAATGGTAGATGTATCAAGAAATAAGAAAGAGCAGTTACTGAAGAAATTATTACCAGGTAAAGAATAATTACCTGGTATATTTTGTATCTTTATTTTATGGAAGTAAGGGAACCTGCTGTTGCTTATGGCAAACAAAAATTTTCCATTGAAGAATATCTCGAAATGGAAAATGCTTCGATAGAAAAGCATGAATATTATAAAGGTGAAATCTTTGCCATGTCTGGCGCAAAAGTGCCGCATAATACTATTTCTAAGAATTTATTAGGTACTTTGTTTGCTAAATTAAAAGGGAAAAAATGTCAGCCCTACGGTAGTGATGTTCGCATACACATAGAATCAAATACTTTATTTACATACCCTGATATTTCCATAATATGCGGAGATATCATCACACTCAATAATGATGATTACAATGTTCTAAATCCCACTGTAATTATTGAAATACTTTCAAAGTCAACAAGAAACTACGACCGCGGCGAAAAATTTAAATTGTACCGTGATATAACTACCCTGAAAGAGTACATCCTTGTAGATTCGGAAAGCATACACATTGAAGTATTCAGGTTGAATGAAACCCATCATTGGGAACTGGAAGAATACAGTACAATCACAGACCATCTTTCAATTAAAGCCATCGAGGAAACAGTATCCATATCTGAAATTTATGAGGGTGTAAATATTGAAGCTTCAAAGGAACAGAACGTTTCGCAGATATTATCAATATCTACAAGGCTATATAATTCGCCCATGACAACACCAAGGCGGGGTGAAAGAATAACGATCAATTCTCCTCTCACAATCTCGTCTGCAGTTCAGCATTGAAATCGGTCATTCACACATTCCTGCAGCAAAACAGTTCTATCAGCATTTAGTTTTACAATACCTGGTTGCCGTTCTATTTGTAACTTATCAAATTATTTATCAACTTTAAACCGGCAGTAAAGGAATTGTTATGATAAAATATTTTTTAATCGCTGCATTATTATCCTGCTGCTATTTGCAGGTTTTTTCTCAGTCCCCGAACCTGGCAAAAGATAGCCTGAAAATAGATAGCTTGAAAAAGTTACTACCTTCCCTTAAGGGAACTGATCGTGTCAACTGCATGACATTGACATGCGAATATTATTCCGATATCGCTTCCTCTCCCGGAATAAAAGCATATGATAGTATTCGTTACTATGGTAATAAGATTTTAAATGAATCCAAAGTCATTGGTTATAAAAAAGGAATTGCGATGGGTTTGCTGTCTTCATCGCCTGATTCATTAAAAGAAAAAAATACAAAAGAAGCAATAAGAATTGGCGAAGAGATAGGAAGTGATGAAGTATTGGGATGGGGGTATTCGCTTTTAATTTCAACTACGACAGACCCCGGTCAAATTAATGAGTACTATAAAAAGGCAATAGGCCATTTTAATAAAGCTGGTAAAACAATAAGAGCAACGGCCATGTGCAATTGGTTATCCCAGGCCTACATGAGCACCGGCGAAAATGAAAAAGCGTTAGACTATGCAAAAAGTAGTCTTGAATCTTTCAAAGTGATCTCGCCTTTCGAATTTGCTTCCGCTTATTCCTGGGCATTATTGTGGTCATTATGGAACATGTCTAATCTTTATTCTGCTGCCGGTGATTATGAGGGAGCGCTAAACTATATGCGAATGGCTAACGAGGTTGAAAGGACTAAGACAAACCCTGGCAAAACAACCTGGGGTGGTTTTACTTTAGATATTTCAAGCATTTTTACCCAAATCGGTCAATACGACTCCGCTATGCTATATTGGAATCGCTATAGAAATGAGCCCTGGTGGGATAATCCCAATTCATGGAGACCAGCTAAAATGTTTGCCTATAATTATCTCGCCAGCATACACGTTAGAAATAAACAATATGATAAAGCAATTGAAATACTCACAAATAATAATATCTATTTTGACTCATTGCTGAAATACAGCACCGGCAACTATAAAAATGCCGGCAACTTTGGGAAGATGGCAGCCTCATTATCGTTAAGTGAGATTTATGACGCGAAAAAAAATTATAAAAAAGCTTTACAATATGCTAAAGAAGGACTATCCCAGGCAAAGGAAAAAAACAGGCGTCCTGAAATGATGCAGGGCTATCAACTGCTTTCAACAGCCTACCATCACCTCAAAAATAATGACAGCGCTTACGAGTACCTGTTGAAATACCATGAAATCAAGGATTCTATTCAGAACAAGCAATTTTTATTGAGGATCTACAACTCAAAAAAAGCTGCGGAGGATGAAAAAAAGCAGGCGCAGTTATTACTTTTAGATAAGAATAATAAACTAAAGACTGTTCAACTCAAACAGCAAGCACAACAAAAAAATTTTCTACTAGTCGGATTAATGAGTTTACTTTTTACCGGGTTTTTCATTTTCAGATGGCTTACTCTAAAACAAAAAAATGAAAAACTTAACAATGAAAAAATACAAACAGAATTGCAACAGCGGACTACAGAACTTGAAATGCAGGCACTGAGAGCTCAAATGAACCCGCATTTTATATTTAACTGCTTAAGTTCTATCAACCGTTTTATTTTAAAAAATGAAGGTAAAACAGCTTCTAATTATTTAGTCCGGTTTTCCCGCCTGATACGCATGGTGCTTATCAATTCCCAAAAGCCACTGATAACGCTGGAGGATGAATTGCAGATGCTCACCATTTACCTTGATATGGAGAGGCTTCGTTTTAAAGATTCATTCGATTATGGCATTACTTTTTTAAATACAATGGAAACGGATAAAATTTTTATTCCACCTTTGCTGTTGCAGCCGTTTTGTGAAAATGCAATCTGGCATGGATTAATGCATAAGGTAGGACAGGGCCGGCTAAATATAGAATTTAGCATGAAGGATAATATTCTACATTGCACCATCGCTGATAACGGCATCGGTCTGGAAAAATCTGAGGAAATGAAAAGCAAATCGGCTGAAAAAGAAAAATCACTGGGCCTAAAAATCACCAGGGAACGGTTGGCATTATTGAACAGGGAGAAAGGGCTGCATAGTTTTTTTAACATTGAAAACATACTCGATGAAAAGGGGAATGTAGCAGGAACAAAAATAAATTTAAAGATCGGCTTCAAAGAAAAAGAAGAACTTGTAAATACATAAAAAATTTATTGGATGATCAACGCAATGATTATTGATGACGAGCCCTATTGTTGCGAATCGCTGGCAATACTACTGGAAGATTATTGTCCCCAGGTAACAGTAACCGGCATTTTTTATGACAGCAGCGACGCCCTTATTGCCATCAGGAAACAGGCGCCTGATCTTATATTTCTGGATGTGGAAATGCCAAAGATGAACGGCTTCGACATGCTTAAACAATTGCCCTCCGTTAATTTCGAAATCATTTTTACCACCAGCTACGACCAATATGCATTAAAGGCAATACGTTTCAGTGCCATTGATTATTTATTAAAACCCATTGATACTGATGAACTGCAAAACGCGGTACAAAAAGTTATCCGGCGTTCTCAAAAACCCATCGCAGAGCAGTTGGAAATTTTGATGCAAAAAATACAAAAGCCATCCGCTCCCATCAGCAGAATTGCCCTGCCCACCATGGAAGGTTTACAGATGATAGCTGTTGATACCATCATCAGTTGTGAGTCTGATAGCAACTATACCAACCTGCATTTAAAGAACAATAAGAAAATGGTAGTGTGCCGCAATTTAAAAGACATGGAAGAATTACTGGAAGAACATTCCTTTGCCCGTGTGCATCGCTGCTACCTTGTAAATTTAAATGAAGTGGAAAAATTTGTAAAAGGTGAAGGTGGCTATCTTATCATGAGCGACGGCTCTTCGATAGACGTTTCGAGAACTAAAAAAGAATTCCTGCTGAAAAAGCTTAACAGGGAATGATCAATGATTGATTTCCCGCTCACTCAGTCCATTTGCCTGTTGACCTCCCATACATTCTCCTTCACTCAATCCTGCAAACAGCTGCTAAAATCATTTCTACTTTTATATCACTGAATGCCTGTGGAATTTTGTAAATTACTACTATATCTTTTTCACTAAAACAGGCACAGTTCTATTATGAAAAAATATGTATTAATAACAGTATTATTTTTCGGCTCCTTCCATACATATAGTCAGAATTATTATACACAAGAAAGGAGAAATGATAGTTTAAAATTAGATAGCCTTAAACAGGCTTTGCCTGCATTAAAAGGCAAAGAAAAAATTGATGCATTGAATAAAGCAAGTGAAATGTTTGCCAGTTTCTATGGATTTGGAGGATTTATACACAGGGTTGATTCAATGAAACTTTATTCAGAAAAGGCAAATTTGGAAGCTAATAAAATTGGATATAAATATGGAATCGCTAAGTCCCTGCTAGGTTTAGTAAACAGTAAAGTATTTCAACGCATAAAAGATTCTACTGCTAAGAAATATATTCAACAGTCTATCCTTATTGGCGAAGAAATAAAAAGTGATTCCATCCTGGCCATGGCTTATTATCAGCTGGCTGCTTTTGAACATGAAGTTGATAATTATAAAAAAGCAATACAGTATTTTGAAAAGACGGGGGATTATGGTACTGTAGGCGAAGTATACACCTGGTTGTGCATGCATTATACCTCTAAGGGTGAATATGAAGAGGCGTTTGAATATGCGCAAAAGAGTCTTGAGCTTTCAAAGAAAAATGCACATACTGCATGGGGACATGAACTAGTGCAATGGGCATTATATAATATGGCCGATTTATACAAGGCAGCCGGTGATTATGAAACTGCAATGAGCTGTTTAAGACAGGCCAGGGAATATGGAAAGCTTCATGAATTAGAATGGAATATGGATGATGGCATAGGCGAATTATTGGCGCTTATGAACAAGCCCGATTCTTCATTATATTATCTCCAAAACTTTAAGCGAAATGCTCCAATGAATCAATTAGGGGCAGACATGTTTATTGGAGAAACTTATTTAAGAATGAAAGAATATGGAAAGGCTAAACAATTATTTCAATATGTAGTAGATAGCCTTAAAAAAAGTAAAAATCCTTTTCTTCCCTTTCTAACAAGAGGGTTGATTAACCTTGGCAAAGCATACGCTGGTGAAAAAAATTATAAGAGCGCCTTTAAATACACAAAAGAAGGCTATAAAATAATTCATTATTTTACAGACCCTCAATTTGTAATGGAAACCTATAAATTACTTGCAGATGTCTATCATCATTTGGGAAATAATGATAGTGCTTATTTTTATTTAAATAAGTACACTACCTTAAAAGATTCTGCTCAGAACAAACAGTTTCTTTGGCGTTTGAACAGCAAACTCAATAAATACAAGCAAATTGCTGAAAATGCTAAAAAAGAAGCCCAGATAGCATTATTAAATAAAGAAAATAAGATCAAACAACAACAACTGAAGCAGGAGGCAATGCTAAAAAAATTTCTCTTTATTTTTTTAGTTGTCCTCCTTTTGGCCGGCATTTTTATCTTTAGAAATCTTACATTAAAGAGAAAAAATGATCAACTGAAAAACGGCAAGCAGCAGGCGGTGTTGCAGGAACGGGCAACCCGTTTAGAAATGCAGGCACTGAGGGCACAGATGAATCCACATTTTATTTTTAATTGTCTTAGCTCTATTAACTGTTTTATTTTAGAAAATGAAACCGAGAAAGCATCAGATTATCTAACCCGTTTTTCCCGGCTCATACGAATGGTACTCACCAATTCGGAAAAATCATTGATAACATTGGATGAAGAATTAAAGATGCTTAAATTGTACCTTGATATGGAGCGGTTGCGATTCGAAAATTCATTTGACTACAATATCACTTACACCAATGATGTAGAAGCGGAGACTGTTTTAGTTCCGCCTTTGTTATTACAACCCTTTTGCGAAAATGCCATCTGGCATGGCCTTATGAATAAGGAGGGAAAAGGGCATTTGACTATTACCATTATGAAAGAAAATGAATATTTGAACTGTGTAATAAGGGATGATGGAATTGGAAGAGCAAAGGCAGGCGAATTAAATAAGGGATCGGCTAAGAAAGAAAAATCAATGGGGTTAAAAATAACCACCGAGCGTTTGTCGCTTTTTAACCAGGATAAAGAAGGGCATACCTTTTATGAGATAGATGATATAACGGATGAGAACGGCGACATTAACGGCACAAAAGTGAGTGTAAGGATCAGGCATAAAAATTTAATGGAAGCTGTCGCGTAAATTGATAACCTATGATCAAAGCAATTATTGTAGATGATGAGCCAAATTGTTGCAAAACACTGTCCTTGTTATTGGATCGATATTGCAAGGAAGTTCAAGTAACAGGGATTTTTCATAATGGATTGGATGCGTTGCAGGCCATCAATGCATCAACACCTGATCTTGTTTTTCTGGATGTGGAAATGCCCAAAATGAATGGATTTGAAATGCTGGAAAAATTACCTGTAATAAATTTCCATTTAATCTTTACTACCAGCTACGACCAATATGCTTTAAAAGCTTTTCGTTTCAGCGCAGTTGATTATTTATTAAAACCAATTGACCGGGAAGAACTGCAAAACGCTGTGCAGAAAATATTGAAACGCCCTGAAATGCACGCCGCAGAACAACTACAAATTCTATTTCAAAAATTGCATCACCCTGCCGCTTCTATTAATAAAATTGCCTTACCCACTATGGAGGGTTTACAAATGATCATGGTGCAATCAATCATTAGTTGCGAAGCCAATGATAATTATACAACACTGGTACTAAAAGGCAGCAAAAAATTATTAGTGTCGTGTACATTAAAAGTGATAGAAGAAATGTTGGAAGAACATTCCTTCATTCGGGTACATCGCTCCTTCCTTGTAAACCTTGATGAAGTTGAAAAATATGTAAAGGCTGATGGTGGTTACGTGGTGATGAGCGATGGCTCGCATATTTTTATTTCAAGAAATAAAAAAGAAGAACTACTCCGAAAACTTTTACCCAACAGGGAATAAAAACTGTTTCTTACTATTACCAGCTCTACATTTCTACTATCATCTTTGCGGTATTATCATTCGCAATATCGCTTTTTCATTCCCTTCACTCAGTCATCTCCACCATTCAGATTTGTTGCATGCATTTCACTCAATGTAGCTGAGATGGTGCATTGCAGTATTGTAGCTTTAGTAATCACATCAACAAAATGGTATCAAAAATTTTCATCTTCAAAACTGGCGTCATGAAAAAAATAATATCAATGATTATACAATTGAATGCAGGTATTTGCCTGCTTGTACCGGTTACATTGTGTGCTGTATTTTCTGTAAACGCTCAAACTACTATTTATGGAAAAGTAATCAACGCCGGTGGGCAGCCACTTGCCAATGCCAGTATTTTATTACTTGATCCAAAGGATTCTTCACTGGTAAAGGGACAGCTATCCAATGATGCAGGAGCTTTTCGTTTTGAAAATATTACAGAAGGAAAATACCTGGTGTCTGCTACCTATACCGGGTTTAAAAATGAATACACAGAACCTTTTAATGTTGCAGCCAAACAAGAACGCATGGAACTCGGAATTATTAAACTGGAAAAAATACCGGAACAACTACAGGAAGTAATCGTAGCAGCAAAGAAACCGTTGTACGAACAAAAGATAGACCGCCTTGTAATTAATGTGGCAGCAGGCATCACTTTTGCGGGCAGCAATGCCCTCGATGTATTGGAACGTTCGCCGGGCATTACGGTAAAGCGAATGAGCAATTCATTATCCATTAATGGTAAAGATGGTGTAATGGTGATGATCAACGGAAAAAGAGTTTACATGGAAATTTCTGCGGTAATACAAATGCTTTCCAGTATGCCCTCCGGTGATATTGAACGCTTCGAAATAATCACTACGCCGCCGGCGAATTTTGATGCTGAAGGAAATGCGGGCGTAATAAACATTGTGCTTAAATCAAACAATCAATTTGGCACCAATGGCTCTTATACAATAACAGCTGGTTATAATAAAGGTGAGCAAAACTCAGCCAGCCTAAACATCAATCACCGGAAAGGAAAAACAAACCTGTTTGCAAATTATTCATTTTCGAGAAATCGCTTACAACAAGTTTGGGACAATTACCATGCGGTAACCAAT
>JAYWAU010000566.1:0-8157 GCA_043782265.1 Ferruginibacter sp.
ACAACAACGCATTTTATGCAGTGGCTGAAAAGAAGAAAGGTAGCCCCCAGTCCGCCTCGGGTGGAGGGGCAGACGCTTCTCAAAATTTTTACGAGCCAATGGTTTCAGTAAGCATAAAAAAAATTGGTAACAGTGTAGAAATAAGTGTTACCGATAATGGCAACGGCATACCACAAAAAGTAGTAGATAAAATATTTCAGCCATTTTTTACTACCAAACCTACAGGGCAGGGTACGGGGTTGGGTTTGAGCTTGAGTTATGATATTGTAAAAGCACATGGTGGGGAAATAAAAGTAACAACAAAAGAAGGTGAAGGAGCTACTTTTATTATTCATCTTTCTATAATTTAATAACTATTACAAAGAAGAAACATGAAAGCAAAATCGATTAAAGGAAATTCAACAGCAGCAATGAAAACAGTATTGGAAGAAAGCATGGCCGATGGCTTTAAACCAACACTGGCCATCTGCTTTATCTCAAAAAGCCAGGACAGGAAAGCCATTAGTGAATTACTGGATGCGGCGGGTATTGCCATTTTTGGCTGCACAACAAATGGCGAGTTCATAGATGAAGTAACAGAGAAAGGTTCGGCTGCGATCTTGTTATTGGATATGAACAAAGCAAATTTCGAGATCAGTTTTGAAGAATATCCTGCAGGCAATTACCGTGAGGTTGCAAAAGGCATTGCCCAAAAATCACTTGAAAAATTTTCCCGCCCTGCCTTTTTAATTGGGCTCAGCCATCAGGCAGTAGATGGTGAAGAAATTTTGCATGGGTTTGAAGAGGTAATTGGTTCTTCCGTAAACATTTTTGGTGGTTGTGCCGGGGATGATTATTCGTTTAATGAACAGTTTGTTTTTACTAACGGAAAAGATAGTAATCAGGCTATGCTATGTATTGCATTGGATGAAGATAAAGTTAATGTAAAAGGTATTGCTACTTGCGGATGGAAAGCAATAGGCACTGAAAAAACAGTAACAAAAAGTGTAGGTAATCATGTTTATACAGTAGACAATATACCCGTGCTTGATATTACCGCAAAATACGGGGGAATTCAAAATGTATCGCCGGATAACCAGGGTTTATTACTGGAAATTGCGGCCAATCTTCCATTGCAATTGCAAAGAGAAAAAGGCGATCCTATCATGAGGCCGGGCCTGATGATAGACTGGGATGATCATTCATTTTACACCAGTGGTTCTGTGCCCCAGGGATCTAAAGTAAAATTTTCTGTGCAACCAGACCTTGATGTAATGGAAAAAGTGGTGAAGGGAGTTGAACATCTGAAAGCAACTCAAATGCCTGAAGCCGATGCATTGCTGGTATTTAGCTGTGCAGGCAGAATTCTTTCATTTGGCCCCATGATGAATATGGAATTGGAAGGCATCAAAAATGTTTGGAATGTTCCCATGGCGGGTATGTTCAGCAATGGCGAACTAGGAAGAGCCACCGGAGGAAATTTAGAGATGCATAACCTCACTACTTGTTGTGTCGCATTAAAAGAAAAATCATGAACCAAAAGCTTCAGCAATTATTGGATTCCATTCAGCAATCAGCACAGTTAAGTGACGATGAAAAAAATGCGTTGACGAAATCAATGCAGGAAGTTGATAAAGAAATGGAGATTACCAATTTCAAGCTCGACCGTACAGAAAAAGTAAAACGCACCACTGCCATTTTGTTGGAAGAAACCATTGCAGAACTGGAACACAAGAGAAAAGCAGTAGAAGCACAAAACCGGGAACTGGAAATTGAATCTGCACTGGAAAGAGTAAGAACAGTTGCGATGGGCATGAACAAACCCGATGATATGCTGGAGGTATGCAAAACCATTGCGCTTCAGTTACAATCATTGGGCGTAAAAGAGATTCGAAATGTACAAACTGCCATATTTTATGAGGCCCGTGGTACTTACATGAACTATGAGTTTTATGCCAAACATGATAAAACATTTGTTACCGAAACCATTTATACCAACCATGAAGTAGCCAAGGCTTTTGCAGAAAAAATGTTTAAAGGCACAGGTGAAGTTTTTATTACCAGTATCAGGGGCAGTGAAGTAAAAGACTGGCTCGCCTACCAGAAAACAACCAATGTGTTTATCGATTCTTTTTTAGAAAATGCCTCTTCCCTGGATTATTACTGGCATTCACTTGGGCCGGTTGCGTTGGGCATTTCAACATACAATCCTTTAAACGGGGAGGAATTGCAATTGTTCCAGCGCTTCCTCAAAGTATTCGACTTATCCTACCGCAGGTACCTGGATATTGAAAAAGCGATTGCACAGGCAAGAGAAGCTAAGATAGAAGCGGCGTTGGAGAAAGTGCGTTCCCGTTCCTTAGCCATGCACAAAAGTGAAGAGTTGAACGAGGTGGTAGCCATTCTTTTCGAAAAATTAAAAGAACTGCAAATTCCGGCAACAGCAGTAGGCCTTGGCATATCTATCGAAGGTTCAAAAGACCTGAATACATTTGTTTGTGGAGAGAATGAAGCTGGCCTGGTCATAACTAATTACCGGCTCCCTTTTTTCGAAAACAGAATATCGAAAGAATTATACAACGCTCTTGAAAAGCAATTGGATTTTTTTGTTGGCAAGTATTCAAAAAAAGAAAAAAATTCATTCTATGAATATCTTTTTGAGCATTCTGCAATTAAGGATGTGCCGGATGGTATCAAGCGTATGATATTCGAAAGTGCGACCTATACCATCTCAATAGTAACGGCTAAAAACGTAGTGTTTAATATCAATGATTTTGAGGGAAAGAATTTAACAGAAAATGAAATTGATATTTTTAAGCGTTTTGCAAAAGTATTTGATCAGGCCTATACCCGTTTTCTCGATTTACAAAAAGCCGAAGCACAGGCCAAAGAAGCGAAAATAGAATCTGCATTAGAGAGAATAAGATCCCGTAGCCTGGCGATGCATCATTCCTCCGAGTTATCTGCTGTGGTGGATACACTTCTCAGAGAGTTCACTAATCTTGAATTTACGCTTACCTTCTGTATCATCAACCTTATAGATGAGCAAGACAGGAGCAATACGGTTTGGGCTGCTAACCCCGAAACAGGGAAGGACCCTGAGGCCTATTACATGAAATTTGAAGATTATCCCTTTCATCATGCGATGTGGGATGCATGGAAAGAACAACAGAAGAATTTTATCTACACCATAGAGGGGGAAGAGAAAAAAATCTATGATGAATACCTTTATACCAACACTGAATTCCGGCGTTTCCCGAAACATGTTCAGGAAGCGAATAAAGCCCTCAAAAGATATGTTGCCGGCTTTACATTCTTCAAGCATAGCGGACTCCAAACAGTGAGTGAAAACCATATATCAGACGACGAATTGGACATCCTCGAACGTTTCGGGAGAGTCTTCGAGCAATCCTATACCCGTTTTCTTGATCTGCAAAAAGCAGAAGCACAGGCAAGGGAGTCACAAATTCAATTAGCATTGGAAAGAGTTCGGGCAAGAACGATGGCGATGCAGCATAGCGAAGAACTGGCAGAAACAGCTTATGTGCTATTTCAACAATTTAGTCAATTGGGCGAAGCACCTGACCAGATTACTATTGGCAATATAAATGAAGAAGAACGTGTAATTGAATTATGGTTAACCATGCAGGGTGCTCTAATGAACCGCTCTATCAAAGCTTCCATTGATGAACCTATCGTAATGCATAAAATGTATGTGGCTTGGAAAGAGCAACAAAAATCACTGGTGATAGACCTTACCGGGCAGGAACTGCAAGATTATATTGGCTATCGTAATAAACTAAGCGAATCAAATAAGGTTCCGGTTGTTACAAATTATTCAGATAAAAGAAGGGTTATTAATGTGGCTTTTTTTTCAAAAGGCTTAATCACTTTTTCTACAACTGAACCAAAGCCAACAGAAACTATTCAATTATTAGAAAGATTCGCAAATGTATTTGAACAAACCTATACCCGTTTTCTTGATTTGCAAAAAGCAGAAGCACAGGCCAACGAAGCACAGGTTGAACTTGCTTTAGAAAGAGTAAGGGCAAGAACAATGGCGATGCAACATAGCGAAGAGTTAATGGAATCTTCTAATTTATTATTTCAACAGGTGCAGTCATTGGGCATTCCTGTTTGGACCTGTGGTTATAATATCTGGGAGAAAGGAGAAGATTTTTGCACCAGCTGGATGAGTACCAACGGCGAATTACAACCATCATTCAGAATACCATTTACACGTGGCCGCACCTTCATGCACATGAATGAGTCACGTATAAAAGGAGAACCTTTTTATGTAGAGGAAATGGGTGGCGAAGCTTTAGCGGAACATTACAGGAACATGCTGAGCCTGCCCGACTTTAAGTCCATTGCAGACGTGCAGTTAAAAGATGGGTTTTCATTACCAACATTTCAAATAAACCACGTTTTTAACTTTAAACATGGCAACCTAATTTTTATTTCTGGTGAGCCTGTACCGAACGCTTGGGATATCTTCAAAAGGTTTACTGCTGTGTTTGAACAAACCTGTACCCGTTTCCTTGATCTGCAAAAAGCCGAAGCACAGACAAGAGAATCGCAGATTGAAGCAGCATTGGAAAGAGTAAGAAGCCGTTCGATGGGCATGCAAAAAAGTGAAGAGTTGAAAGAAGTAATAAAAATTGTTTACCAGCAACTCATTCATTTAAAAATTAAGCTTGACCATGCAGGTTTTGTTGTTGATTATAAACCAAAAGGAGATTGGCATTTCTGGATCGCAGATGAGCAGGACATTCCCTCTAAAATATCACATCCGTATTTTGAGTCTGTTTGGGCAAATCAATTTAACGAAGCAAAAGAAAAAGGAATTGACTTCTTTACCACCCATCTGAATTTTGACGAAAAAAATAACTTCTACCAGGATCTTTTAAAACATATCCCGGAATTAACGGAGCAAACAAAAGATTTTTATTTTAGTTGTGCCGGGCTGGGGGCTTCCACTGTTTTATTAGATGATATTGGCTTATACATTGAAAATTTTTCGGGTCACCCATACTCAGCTGAAGAGAACAACATACTCATGCGGTTTGCAAAAGTGTTTCAGCAAACCTATACCCGTTTCCTCGATCTGCAAAAAGCAGAGGCACAGGCAAGAGAAGCAAAGATTGAAGCCGCCCTTGAACGAACCCGTACGCAAAGCATGATCATGAAGCATTCAACAGAACTCGATGACACTTTACGGGTCTTTCACCAACAGGTTTTGTCGCTGGGTATTCTATCAGCCTTTTCATTTTTATGGTTGCCCGATGAAGAGAAAGACCGCCACATTTTTTGGGCCGCCTGGGGAGAAGATAAAAATGGTTCGGCTGTTTTTAGCAGCAAGTCTGTCAATTATCCGCTCGACAGAGATGAACCTGCAACCGAACAATGCCTTATTGATTGGAAAGGGGACGACCCCGTAGTTTCTTATCATGTGCCTCCATCGGGAGTTGCAAATTATTTTGCCGCCTGGCAGGAATTGATTAATGGCGTTGAAAAACTGAAACCGAAATATTTTACCGGCGGTCTTTATTATGTGGAAGCTTTCATGAAATATGGCTGCTTTGGTGTAATGGTGTTAACTGATTTAACGGAAGATGAAAAAAAGATTCTCGGTCGTTTCGCTATCGAATTTGAACGTGCTTATACCCGTTTTCTTGATTTACAAAAAGCAGAAGCGCAGGCGAGAGAATCGCAAATTCAACTTGCCTTAGAAAGGGTAAGAGCAAGAGCTATGGCCATGCAGCACAGTGGTGAACTCCGTGAAATTGCTGCGGCCGTGCATGACCAATTACAGGGCTTAGGTTTCACCTCTGGTTTTTGTTCGATTGTAATTATGGAACGACTATCGGGCGATATGACCTGGTGGATGTTTTTTCCTGGAAAAGAGTACCCTGAAAGTTACCACATGCCTTTTTGTGAACATCCATTTTATTTAGCCCAATTAAATAATTGGAAACAAGGTGAAAAATATTCGGTTATTGAAGTATCTGGCGAAGAGAAAAAGTCGTACGATAAATATACGTTTAGTCAAACAGAATTCGTAAAGATACCAATCGAAAACCAGGAGTTTATGATGTCGTTCGAAAAAATTATTTTTTCAAATGCCTATATGAAGCATGGCGCCTTTTCGTGGGGTGTTGAGCCTATTGATGAAGAACATTCGGGAGTATTACAGCGATTCGCAAGCGTTTTTGAACAATGCTACACCCGCTTTCTCGATTTGCAAAAAGCAGAAGCACAGGCAAGAGAAGCACAGATTGAAGCAGCACTGGAACGTGTTCGGGGCAAGGCTATGGCCATGTATAACAGTGACGATCTTTCCGTTACTGTAAGCATGGTGTTTACTGAATTAAGGAAGCTTGATATCAATCCTATCAGGTGTGGAGTTGGTTTGCTAAATAAAGGATCGCATAAGGCTAAGTTGTATGCTGCTACTTCATCTGTAAATGGAGATAGCTTGTCATTGGTAGGATGGGCTGAATTATCAGGGCATCCCGTATTGGAAAAGATCTATGATATATGGTTGAAAAATGAGGATTATTTTCCGGAATTAACGGGAGCGCAACTCCAGTCTTACTATTCACTCCTTTTAAAAGGCTTAACCGTCGCTTTGCCCGATTCCATAGATGGGGAAAAACAATATGGAAATTTTCTTTCTTTTTCGGTGGGATGTTTATATGCTTGGTCAGCCAAGCCTTATGGCGATTCAGAACTTAAAATACTAAAACGGTTTGCAGCCATTGTTGATCTCACTTTCCGGCGATACATCGACCTGCAAAAAGCAGAAGCACAGGCACGAGAAGCGCAGATCGAAGCTGGATTAGAAAGAGTGCGCTCCCGTAGTTTGGCTATGCACAATACATCTGAATTGCAGGAGGTCATTCATACTGTACATAAGGAATTGCTCAATCTTAAAATTGCAATTAGCGGTGGATCATTCATCACTCTCAACAGCGAAATTGATAAAGAACTCCGTTGTTGGGGCTCCGGTGGCACGGCCAATACTTTAGAAGAAATAATTCTTCCGATATATGAAAAACCTTTTTGCACCAATCTCATCAACGGCATAAAAAACGGTCCGGGATTTTTTACAGAGGAATTTTCACAATCCGATAAAAAGAAATTTTTCACTTTTTTATTTAAGCATGAGCCATGGTCAAGTTTAGATGATAAACAAAAAAAAGAAACCCTATCAAGTGCGGGAGGCTATACAAGATCATGTTGTGTATCTCAACACACCAGTATTTTCATCATCAATCATTTTGGAAAAATATTTTCAGAAGATGACAATGAAATTTTGAAACGCTTTGCAAAAGTGTTTGAACAAGCTTATACCCGTTTTCTCGATTTGCAAAAAGCAGAGGCACAGGTAAGGGAAGCAAAGATTGAAGCAGCATTGGAAAGGGTAAGATCCAGAACAATGGCGATGCACAATAGTGAAGATGTGGGGGAAACAGTTGCCACGTTGTTTGACGAATTAGTGAAATTAGACGTACATACAAACCGGTGCGGAATACTAATTGCAAATAAAGAAAATATGCAGGCTGAGGTATGGACAGCAAAATCAAATCCTTCAGGCAAAGCAAACTTAATAATTGGGCAACTTGATTTAACTGTGCATCCCTTGCTTCAAGGTTTTTATCAGTCGTGGAAAAATAAGCAGCCGGTATTTATTTATTCCATGTTTGGCGAGGATATAAAATCGTATTACCGGGCCATAAACGCTATGGAATATTATCCAACACAATTTGATTTGGATGCATTACCCGAAAAGGAATTTCATACCGATTTCTATTTTGCTGATGGTGCCATTTTTGCATTTACACCCGAATTAATAATAGAAGAAGTCGGTTCTATTTTTAAGCGTTTTTCAAAAGTATTTGGCCAAACTTATCGCCGCTATCTTGATTTACAAAAAGCAGAAGCACAGGTAAGAGAAGCACAAATTCAACTGGCCCTTGAAAGGGTGCGTGCAAGAACAATGGCCATGCAGCGAAGTGATGAACTGGCGGATGCTGCCACGATCCTGTTCCAGCAGGTGAAAGCATTAGGTGTACCACAATGGACTTGTGGATTTAATATCTGGGAAATGGGTGATAAGGACTACACATTTTATCTGGGTGACCCTGATGGGCATGTGTTAGCCCCTTGCAGGGT
>JAYWAU010000567.1:0-8138 GCA_043782265.1 Ferruginibacter sp.
ATTTTACAAAACTGATCCACTTTTTAAACTGATGAAGCAACTATTTGAAGCGCAGGATTTTGTTTCAAAAACAGGGTTGTCTGCTGATGCAGATTTGCCGAAAATAAAAAAAGCTCTTTATTCTAAATCGGCGAAACCTTTTAGGCTGATGGCTGAATATACCGCCTGTATGGCTGATGCGAATAATCTATTACTTTTAAAAAATGCCCGTTGTATTGGAAAAGCTATCGGATACTGTTATTGGATAATTGATGATGCAAAGGATGTGTGGTGTGATCTTGAGGCAGGGCAGTGGAATTTATTTTTACAGCTGGCTGCTTCCGAAGATCCCCTGATTTTTGCAAAAGACAGGGATGCATTTACGAAGAGCCGGTTAATGCATATTTGGGAACACGCTAATCATGCACAAAAAATATCAACCCAAATTATTAAAAAACTGGTTGATGCAAAACTGCAACTTGGGCTGTCTAAAAAAGTTGAACATGAAACAATGGGGCTTATTTCTGCTTCTTTGTGGCAATGGTTTCATTACTAAATAAATAGTGTTCAACATTAGTTAAGGGCAATTTCGGCCTCCGCTTTTTTGTTATTATAAAACAATGGAAGTGTTTTAAATTCAACAATATTGTATTTTTATAGCTTTTAAAAACAAATCAGCTGCGCTGTTCTGTTTTTAAATTATTCATAAAGTGTGTGCCGTAAATTTTTATTATATGCTCTTACAAAAAAAATCTCTTCTTTCAGTTTGCATTTTTTTTCTTTATAATATGCTGCTGGCACAAACACCTGCTATATACAGGCAAACGACTGCATCAACTGATGCCAGGGTAAATGATTTGTTAAGCAAACTTACCCTACCCGAAAAAATTGCCATGCTTGGCAACAACAGTCCGGCGATTGAGCGATTAAAAATTCCAGCTTATAACTGGTGGAACGAAGGACTGCATGGCGTTGCAAGAGCCGGCGAGGCAACCATTTTTCCACAGGCAATTGGTATGGCTGCCAGTTTTAATGATGTATTGTTGAAAGAAGTAGCATCTGCTGTATCAACCGAAGCAAGGGCAAAATACAATCTTGCTGCAAATATCAACCGGCACCTGTGGTACATGGGGCTCAGTTTTTGGTCGCCCAATATTAATATTTTCAGAGACCCCCGATGGGGAAGAGGACAGGAAACTTATGGCGAAGATCCTTTTCTTACTTCGCAAATGGGTACCGCTTATGTAACCGGTTTGCAGGGAAATAATAAGCTGTATTTAAAAACTTCGGCCTGTGCCAAACACCTTGCTGTCCACAGCGGACCCGAAGCAGGCCGCCATGGCTTTAATGCCATAGTAAGTGAAAAAGATCTTCGGGAAACCTACCTGTTTTCTTTTAAAAAATTGGTTGATGCCGGTGTAGAATCGGTGATGTGTGCTTACAACCGCATCAATAATGAACCCTGTTGCACAGGGCCAAATTTGTTACAACATATTTTACGAAATGAATGGGAATTTAAAGGATAAATAGTAACAGATTGCGGCGCATTGGATGATATTATTACAGGACATAAAATGATTAACAGCAGGGAAGAACTGGCGGCTGCGGCAATAGAAGCAGGCATTAACCTTGAGTGCGGCGGCGTTCTGCAAACCGAAGTGATGAATGCGATTAACAAAGGATTGATTAATGAAGCAGATGTTAACAAGGCACTAACCGGCACCTTGCGTACCCAAATAAAACTGGGCTTTTTTGATGACAACAAACTAAACCCTTACAGCAGGTTTGGTGCAGATAGTGTGCATAATAATTTTCATGTTGCCCTTACAAGAAAAATGGCACAGCAAAGCATGGTGCTATTAAAAAACAATGGCGTGTTACCGCTTCAAAAAGATAAATATTCATCCATAATGGTAACCGGTGCTAACGCTGCTTCTGTAGAAGCCATGGTTGGTAATTATCATGGCCTTTCAGGAGATATTGTTACCATTGCAGAAGGGATTACCAAGGCCGCAGGTCCTGCAACGGCCGTACAATATGACCAGGGAAGTGATTACACAGACACGTTGCATTTTGGCGGCATATGGGCAGCACAAAACAGCGATCTTACTATTGCGGTGGTGGGTTTAACGCCTTTGCTGGAAGGAGAAGAAGGTGATGCTTTTCTTTCTGCTTCGGGTGGCGACAGAACCAGTTTAAGTTTACCACGTTCACATATTTTATTTTTAAAAAAATTGAGAGCAGCACATAACAAACCAATTATTGTGGTGGTCAATGCAGGCAGTAATGTTGATATCGCGGCCATTGAACCATATGCAGATGCCATTATCCTGGCCTGGTATCCTGGCGAACAGGGTGGCAATGCACTTGCAGATATTGTATTTGGAAAAATTTCGCCTTCGGGTCGTTTGCCTGTTAGTTTTTATTCTTCTTTAAATGATCTCCCTGATTATACAAATTACAGTATGCAGGGAAGAACTTACCGCTATTTTAAAGGTGCTTTGCAATATCCTTTTGGCTTCGGGTTAAGTTATACCAGTTTTGCGTATACATGGAATAAACAACCACAAACAACCTATGCATCCAATGAAACAATTGAGTTTTCAGTAGCTGTTGAAAATACAGGATCAATGGATGGAGACGAAGTTGTGCAGGCCTACATCGAATATCCTGAAATAAATGGAATGCCACTAAAAGAATTAAAAGCTTTTAAAAAAGTAACCACAAAAAAGGGCGACAAATTAAACGTAGCACTAAGCATTCCTGTAAGTGAATTAAAAAAGTGGGATACAGTAAGTAATGCCTGGAAATTATACTCCGGCAATTACACCCTTTGTTTGGGAAAGAATGCCAATGATTATTTACTAAAGAAAAAATTTACGATAAATTAGAGATTGCGGAAAGAAATAAAAAAGCCTAAAAAGTCAATACAGCATTTATTTTTAAGGCTTTTTTGGTGTGCCGGAAAGTACAATTCCTAAACAACTTTATACCTGATTTGACCAGACTTGCCAAACTTTTAACTGCATAAAAGATTTACATACCATTTTATATTTGGTTATGAAACATATAGATTAATTGCACTTAGATAAATGAAAATATATAATTAACATTGAGTTTATTCAGTCCACTAATTTGTAAATTATCCATTAACCTTTGTTTATCTGTGAGGATTGTATTAATGGCACTCTGATGGTACTTTATTTTAAATCAAAGGTTATAATTTTGCAGAAAATTATGTTGGAGAAATGACTTCCAAGATTAAAGAGACTTTCGACAGACAAAGCAAGATGGTAATTCAATTACATTTTGAAATGTCACTTTTGTTGAATCCTTAAATCTGAAAAAAATCCCTCTGTTCCAACCTCAACCCAAAGCCCAACAGCACCAGATAAATCTGCTCCGTGTTTTAAATCATTCACAATTAATGACGGCTGCTGATTGTCATCCAGAAAAAGTTTTGCCTGTGCATCCTTCACTTCAATCCGCATGGTGATCCATTTATTCATTTCCATATCAGCATAGGCTTCATATCGCTCAGGAGATTCTTTTCTCAACCGGTCAAATTTATAATCAGGGTAAGAATAATATTGAATGGAATGATTTCTTCTAACCTGGTCATCTACCCTTGCATTGACGGGGCGGATATAAATACTTTCGTACTTTGTATTGCTGTCGTTGATACGGAAAGCAATACCTATAAAGCCTCTTGCAAAATCAGGCGCATCTTTCAACAGCCTGCTCAATACTTTTACTTCAATTGTACCGTTTTTAAAATTGATTCCTTTTATTTTTACAAAAGTTGGTTCATCAACTTCTTTTACTGATGAATCTTTTATAACCCTTACCACATCTTTGCCCATTAGCTTTTCAATTGACAGGGATACATTAACTGCTTCAAGTTTGTTCTTCTCAAACTTGAAAGTTTGCCCCTGTAAGTTGAATAAATTCAGCAATAGAAAATTAAAAATTATGAGCAGTATCTTTTTCATAAAAGAAAATTTTCAAAATGATGATGAAAATAATTATTGTTTTAAAAACGGAACAATACTTGCCCAGGCTGCATTGAAATTTTCAGTAAAACATTCATGTGTAGTATTTGGTATGATACTGATTTGATGTTTTGGTATAAATCTTGCGGCACTCACAACCCGTTCAACTGGGTTTCCATCATCATGGTCGCCAGCCATTACCAATACCGGACATTTTATTGAACTCAATAAATCTTTGCTTACAGTTACATTATTATAACAATTTGCAACACCTGCAAACAAATCTTCAATTCTTTCAGGCTCAGGCATAAGCTTTAATTGTTGTTCAAAAAATGGCTTATCCAATTCCATTGCTTGTTTGGCAGTGAATTTAAATTCTCGTTGTCCCGGACGTATTTCGCCAGCACCAATCACAATCATTTTCTTAACTCTCTCAGGGTACATTGCACCTAGTTTATAGGAAGAATAACCACCATCACTAAACCCAAGTACAATTACACTATCTTTTGTTACTGCATTTATTACTGCTATGGCATCATTTGCCCGTTGTTCTAAACTTAATGGCACTGTGCCTAATTCTGATTTTCCATGCCCACGTAATGAAATAGCAATTACCTGATAGTTTTGTTTTAGTTTATCAATAAAATCGGCCATTTCAACAGTAGAACCGAATAAGCCACCGTGTAATACTACTACGGGCTGCCCTTTGCCATATACTTCGTAATATATTTTGGCATCATTTGCTTGCACATATTTACCAGCTTTGGGGTTGTTACCATAAGGTATTTTATTAACCACATTGGGCGGCTGAAACGCTCTTTTTAAATTTTGTTGTGCATGAACATTTGACATTAAAAACACGAAAACAAATAAGGCAAATAGTCTTGAATACATTTTATTTTATTTTTAAATTATTGATACATAAAACATTTAAATTTTTGAAAAAAATATTTCGCTTTCATTATTACTGCGTCTCAATTGGAACCATCAATTGCACGCCCAATGATAGCCCGGGAATCGTTGCTGGTGACTGGTCTAACAGTGCGTTGTGTAACTTTCCAGCCTTCCGTGGTTCGTAAGAGCTGCCATCTGTTCACAGTTAATTGATAGATAGAAAACCCTGGAGATATACCCTTGCCCGGAAGGTTCACATGAGAAGCTGCCGTGTCGGGCATCACGATGAGCAGATAACCCGTAGCAACTGCACTATCTCCTTTGAGTGTGATATGTGGTAGTATCGCCAAATGATGCATGCCCCCCTCTATGGCTTGCTTTTGACCCGGGTCGTTAATGATTTTTAAAATTTCGTCACGACCTTTATTTTGCATTCCAGGTGCCCTGTCAAAGACTGCATCCTGTGTAAACATTTTCTTCCAGTATGCTTCCGATGCAACATCAGAACTAAAAGCTGAACCTGAAAGAAGTGTCAGAATTTCAAGTTTGTCTTCTGCTGTTGTAATACGGGCAAGCAATTGTTGCTGCGCTAATTTGGCACTGGAACAACCACTAAAAAATACTGTTGAAAGTGCAATACAGTAAAAAAATTTCAATTTCATATTTCAAGACTTTAAAAAAATTAATGGATATGAATTCCGCCATTAACATCAATGGTAGCTCCGGTAATGAAACCCGAAAGCTCAGAAGCCAAAAAGAGACATGTTCCTGCCAACTCAATGGTTTTACCAACCCGTTTTAAAGGGATTGCAGCAATAACTTCATTTAATTGTTCTTCATTCAATCCATCAAGCATGTTGGTTTCTATCATGGCAGGGCAAATAACATTGGCACGAATACCCAACGGTGCAAATTCCCTGGCAATAGATCGGGTGAGACTAATAACACCGCCTTTGGAAGCAGCATAATGAGCACCTCCAACAAGTCCGCCACCACGTTGGGCAGCCAATGAAGCCAAATTAACAATCACGCCAGATTGCTTTTCAGAAAAAATTTTCAAGGCGCTTTTACAAATATTAAATGTGCCTTTAAGGTTCACGTTAAGTATTGTGTTATAGTCGTCATCAGTGATGGACAACATTCCTTCAGACTTTACAATTCCTGCACAATGCACTAAGCAATCAATAGTACCAAACTTAGCAACCGCCTTTTCAATCGCCCTATCACAATCTGACGAACTGCATATATCACATTGAATGGAAATGATTTCAGGCGTGTGTCCAATTTCAGCAGCAATGGATGCAGCAATTTCATTGGCTATTTTATCGTTCATCATCAAATCAAGCAAAACCAATTTAGCTCCATGCGCTGCAAAAATTTCAGCAGTGGCATATCCAATGCTGCGAAGGGATGCTGCGCCCGTAATTACACAAACTTTATTCTCTAAAAGCAGGTGGTTGTACTTTTTATTTTTCATAACGGAACGTTTCTTTTTGAGTGATGAAGTTGTCTATTTCAGTCTTAGTATAACCCAGGTTTGTTAGAATCTCATTTGTATCCCAACCGCAAGGAGCCGTTGTAGAACGAGCCGAAGGATAATCACCATCAACCTGAATAGTTGAGCGAATAACTGCCGTTTTACCCTCTGTCGGATGATTTTCATAACTCAAAAGTCCAACGGTTTTTAAATGTGGGTCATTGGGTAAAGTTTGGAGTGTATGGCAAGTCATAGCAGGCAAATCGGCTGCTCTAAAAATTGCCAGCCATTCATCGGTTGTTCTATTTTCCAGTGAACTGCCTCTTACTTCAAACCATTCCGACACATATTTTGCCCTGTTTGCTACTGTAGTAAAACGGGCGTCGCAGAGCAGTTCTTCTTTGCCAGTTACTTTTAAAAAAGTCTGTACCTGCACATCTGTATTTATGGTAAAAGAAATGTACCCGTCTTTTGTTTTCACAGGTTGATTGTGTGGGCTTAAAAGGCGAAGGTCTCCGGCAGGGCCAACAGGAGGATCAAAACTTTGTTGTGCTAAATGTTCCTGCAGAACAAATGAGGCCATCGTTTCAAACATTGGGATCTCAATACTTGCACCCTTGCCTGTATTTTGGCGTTGCATAAGAGCAGCCATAATAGTACCAGCAGTAATTTCGCCTACTACATGATCGCAAATAAGCATAGGCACATAGGAAGGCTTCCCATCACGGGCCATTGTTAAACCTGCAATACCGGAGGCTCCTTGTAATACGCTGTCGTAAGTTGGTAACCCGGCGTAGGGCCCATCGGAGCCATAACCAGTAATCAGGCAATAAATTTTATCTGGATATTTATCTGTTATGGATTTTGCATCCAGTCCCAATCGCTGTAAAGCATCGGGCCGCATATTGGCAACAATAACATCACTCCATTCAACAAGCTTTTTGCAAATTTCCTTGCCTCCCCTTTTTTTGAGGTCAATGCAAATATTTTTCTTTCCACGATTGAGGTGAAGGTATGCTCCTGAATTTTGACCAGTGGGTGAAATGCCACCAAGCCCACGCATAAGATCACCAGCAGGGTGTTCTACCTTGATAATTTCAGCACCGTACTGACCCAATCGCCAGGTGGCTACAGGGCCAACTACAACCGCTGTTAAATCTAAAATTTTAATGCCTTTCAGCGGTTCAAAATTCATATCAACTCAATTTTATAGTAGCGTCCATTTCTACCGCAACAGCATTATTGTTATCGAATATTTTTAATTGCCAATTCGGTTCACCAGGTTCGGCGCAAAGTGTCATCGTATGTCCACAGTACAGCGGTGCTGTATGTTTTACTTTTATAGCTGTTATTTCCAGGCCTAATTCATTTCTGATAAACTCAGTTAACTGCAGTGTAGCCAGTCCACCATTCACAACCAAATCAGGAAGCCCTTCTACTTTAGTTGTATACTCTCTGTCGAGATGAATTTTATGAGAATTAAATCCTAATGCAGAATATTGAAATAAGAGTGTTTCGTCGGGTACAAGCTGTTTTTGGATTTCGGATCTCAGATTTCGGATTTCGGAGGTTGGTAGCGAAGGCTTACTTTGGGCATTCTTTCCACTGAGCAAAATATAGGTTTGTGTTTCAACAATTGCAGGGCTTGATGCTGAAGCAATACGCAATTCATGTTGGATGGTTACGATTGCCATTGGCCCCGAACTGCTTGTTTTTTCAGTAATACTTTTTATAAAACTTGTACGTTCCAACTCAGCGCCTATCAAAATATTGCCGTGATACGATACCGTTCTGCC
>JAYWAU010000568.1:0-2933 GCA_043782265.1 Ferruginibacter sp.
TATAAAATGTGGTTAGCTACGCAAAAGCCGGAATACTACACAGTATTTCCTGATAAAGCACCAAATGCTACCCCAACTGATACTGCTTCAGTAAAACAATTGAAACTTGCAGCTGTTATGGCTTCAGGTAAATAATATTGGTTATCTAAAAAAGGTAAGAAAAATGAGTAACGTATTAGAACTACAGAAATCAGATGTTCATCATGGCCATGAAGCACAACACGAACACCATCATCATGAAACATTTATAACGAAGTATGTTTTTAGCCAGGATCATAAAATGATTGCGAAACAATTTCTGATTACAGGAATGATATGGGCAATTATAGGGGGATTATTTTCAGTATTGTTTCGTTTACAGTTGGGCTATCCTGAATCTACTTTTCCGTGGCTGGAAGATTTGTTAGGCCATTGGGCAAAAGGAGGAAAAATTCTGCCTGAATTTTATTATGCACTGGTTACAATGCACGGTACGATACTTGTATTTTTTGTATTAACTGCTGGTCTTAGCGGAACCTTTGCAAACTTCCTGATTCCATTACAAATTGGTGCAAGAGATATGGCTTCACCATTGTTAAATATGTTAAGTTATTGGTTCTTCTTCCTTGCTTCTATTATTATGTTTTCTTCACTGTTTGTTCAAACAGGTCCTGCAAGTGGAGGTTGGACAATCTATCCTCCATTAAGTGCTTTGGGAGATGCATCCAGTGGCTCTAAAATTGGGATGGATTTGTGGTTAACAAGTATGGCTATGTTCATTGTTAGTTCATTACTTGGCGGGTTAAATTATATATCTACAATATTAAACCTTCGTACGAAAGGTATGAGTATGACAAGAATGCCCCTTACTATTTGGGCATTATTCTTTACTGCTGTACTAGGCGTTTTATCTTTCCCTGTATTGTTATCAGGCGCTATTTTATTATTGTTTGATAGAAATTTAGGAACGAGTTTTTTTCTAAGCGACATAGTTGTTAATGGAAAAATTTTACCAAATGAAGGAGGAAGCGCTATCTTATTTCAGCACCTGTTTTGGTTCTTGGGTCATCCAGAAGTATACATTATATTATTGCCTGCTATGGGAATGTCTTCGGAAATTATTTCTGTAAACAGCCGAAAACCAATCTTTGGTTATATGGCTATGGTAGGATCTTTATTCGCTATTGCAATATTGGCTTTCCTTGTATGGGCACATCATATGTTTGTAACGGGATTAAATCCGTTCTTAGGGTCTTTCTTCGTGCTGCTAACTTTGCTTATTGCGGTACCTTCAGCAATTAAAGTATTTAACTGGCTTACTACTTTATGGCGTGCCAATATCAGGTTTACACCGGGTATGCTTTTCGCTATTGGTTTTGTAAGTTTATTCATCAGTGGCGGATTAACCGGTATTTTCCTTGGCAACTCTGCATTGGATATTCACCTACATGATACTTATTTTGTAGTTGCTCACTTTCATATTGTAATGGGCGTTGCTTCTTTCTTTGGGATGTTTGCAGGCGTATACCATTGGTTCCCTAAAATGTATGGACGTTATTTGAATAATACGCTGGCTTATATACATTTTTGGATTACTATTATTGGGGCTTATCTTATTTTTTGGCCAATGCACTATGAGGGGTTAGCAGGTATGCCTCGTCGCTACTATGATTTTTCAGGCTGGGAATCTTTTAAAATGTTTGGCGGATTGAATGAGTTTATAAGCGTAGTGGCAATGATTGTTTTTGCAGCTCAGCTGTTATTTGTTTTAAATTTCTTCCATAGTATTTTTAAGGGAAGAAAAGTAACTACAGCAAATCCATGGGGTGCAAATACATTGGAATGGACAACACCAATTCGTCCAGGACATGGTAACTGGGTTGGAGAAATTCCAGAAGTATACAGAGGTGCTTATGATTACGGTAAAGATGGAAGAGAATTCATTCCGCAGACAGAGCCTGTTGGCGAAAATGAAAGCCATCACTAGTAAATAAATAATTGCGGAAATAAAAAGATTTATGAGGAAAGGAAATTGAAGAATACTAAAAGGATGATGGTGGAAATAGAACAACATAACTTGAATTATCAACCATCAATCCAAGTTGTAATGGAACAAGATAAAACTACCATAGCCAATTCAACATCATTTGCATTGGCAACAAAGGCTAAAGATTATTTTTTATTAATCAAATTTACCCTGAGTTTTATGGTGGTGTTTAGTACGGTTGTAAGTTTTTTAATAGCTCCGAATGAGTTGTTATATGTTCGGTCTAAAGTAATATCAGTTCTTTTACTTTTTGTAGGTGGAATGCTTATAACAGGTTCTGCAAATGCAATTAACCAGGTATTGGAAAAAGATACCGATGCATTAATGAAACGTACTTCGGCAAGACCTGTGGCAAGTGGAAGAATGTCGATTGCTGAAGCAACAACTTTTGCAGTTATTACTGGAATGCTGGGTGTATTTATTTTTTGGTATTGGTTTAATTTCCAAAGTGCATTAGTAGGACTGGCAGGGTTGCTTTTATATGGGTTTGTTTATACCCCCTTAAAAAAAATTAATTCAGTAGCAGTACTCGTTGGTGCAATACCAGGAGCTTTACCTTGCCTAATAGGATGGGTAGCAGCAACCGGTAATTTTGGAATTGGAGGCTGGATTTTATTTGGCATTCAATTCTTATGGCAATTCCCTCATTTTTGGGCAATTGCCTGGCTTGCACATCAGGATTACACCATTGCGGGATTTAAGCTATTACCTGGAGATAAAGGACCAACAAAATTTACAGCTTTACAAACTGTAATATATAGCGCAATGATGATTCCGGTTGGTTTTTTACCATACTTTACCGGAATTTTAGATATCGGAACAAGGGGGATAATTTGTTCATTTATATTATTTATATGCAATTTATGGATGGTGTATGTAAGTATTTTGCTCTTTAAAAATATGGATG
>JAYWAU010000569.1:0-2920 GCA_043782265.1 Ferruginibacter sp.
TACCATACAGGAAGTTGTAGTAAGTAATGCCGGCCAACCGTTAAAGGTTAAATTAGAACCTGCGAACACATTAGGCCAGGAGGTAGTTGTTGCTGCTTCAAGAGGAGCACAAAAAATATTGGAATCACCGGTTTCCATCGAAAGAGTAAGTGCCGCCAATATCCGCAATGCACCGGCCGCCAATTTTTATGATGTAGTAAGTACTTTAAAAGGAGTGGATGTAACCACCTCTTCTTTAACTTTTAAAACACCCACCACAAGAGGTTTTGGCGGTAGCGGAAACGTAAGATTTAATCAATTGGTAGATGGTATGGATAACCAGGCACCCGGATTAAATTTTTCTGTAGGCGCTATTGTTGGATTAAATGAATTGGATATAGATAATATAGAATTATTGTCCGGTGCATCTTCGGCTTTATATGGTCCCGGTGGTATGAATGGTACTATGTTGATGACGAGTAAAAATCCTTTTAAATACCAGGGGTTATCTTTTATTGCTAAAATAGGAGCTAATCATGTAGACGGAAAAGACCGGTCCGCATCTCCTTATTATAACGTAAGTGTAAGATGGGCCAATAAAGTTTCAGAAAAATTTGCTTTTAAAATAACAGCAGAATTGATACAGGCAAAAGACTGGATAGGTACAGACTACAGGGATTACGACCGGTCGAATGGTGTATTAAAGGCAGGTACAAGACAAACAGATCCCAATTACGATGGTGTAAATACGTATGGCGATGAAACTACTGCAGATCTTCGGCAGGTATTAAGTGGTATTGCCGGGCAGGCACCTTTTTTAGCGCCATTTATAAATACGCTATCTCAAAAACCAATTAGTGTTTCCCGTACAGGATATACAGAACAACAAATAATTGATCCCAATACAATCAATATAAAATTAGGGGGATCATTTCACTATAAACTTTCGCCACGAACTGAAGCAATTTTTGCCGGTTACTGGGGCACAGGAAATACAGTTTATACTGGTGCATCCAGGTACTCAATAAAGAATTTTAAAATGGGACAGTATAAGCTTGAGTTACTTAACAAAAACTGGATGTTGCGTGCTTATACCACACAGGAAAATGCAGGTGAAACCTACAACCTTGGTGCTACCACACAAAATTTTAACGAAGCATGGAAACCAAGTGGTGGTTCTACAGGCTGGTACTCGCAATATGGGCAGGCTTATTTGGCGGCTAAACTTGGTGGTGCAACTGATTTTGATGCACATACAACTGCAAGAGCTACTGCCGATATCGGAAGGCCTGTTGTAGGCACTGCCGAGTTCAATGATATTTATAACAGGATACGTAAGTTACCTGTTCCAAAGGGAGGGGCCTTATTAGACAGAACAGATCTTTACAGCGTAGAAGGAAGTTATAATTTAACGCCTTACACTAAATCTGTTGCAGATGTTATCGTTGGCGCAAATTATAAAAATTATGTATTAAACTCTCAGGGTACATTGTTTGCTGATACTGCAGGTACAATTGGTATTAGAGAATATGGCGCTTTTATTCAGGCTTCAAGGGCAATCACCAGCAACCTTAAAATAACAGCCTCCGGCAGGTACGATAAAAACCAAAACTTTACCGGCCGTTTTACGCCACGAATTACTGCTGTTATTAAAGTGGCAGAAAATAACAATATCCGGTTGTCTTATCAAACTGCTTATCGTTTTCCTTCCACCCAAATGCAGTGGATCAATCTTGATTTGGTTTCCTATAAACTCATTGGAGGTAATGCTGCATTTATCGATATTTATAATTTCAATAACAATCCTGCTTACGACAGAGATTCCCTCAAAAGCGGGCATACAGTAAAACACAATTTTGCAACCCTAAAACCGGAAGCCATCTCTTCATTTGAAGCAGGGTACAAGGGACTGGTAATGGACAATAAATTACTAATAGACATTTATGGTTATTATGGACAATACACCAACTTTCTTGCACGTACAGTGGTAGTGCAATCAAGAACGGGTGCACCAATAACCCAGGCCGATGCAGATGCAGGTCAAATTTATTCTGTTCCAATTAACTCTTCTTCAAAAGTAAAAACCTATGGTTTTGGTATTGGGTTAGACTATAAAGTAACCGGCAATTACACCGTTAGTGTAAATGCAGCTTCAGATAATTTAACCGATGTGCCGTCAAACTTTATTGCCTCTTTTAATTCGCCAAAATATAAAGTGAATGCAACTTTTGCCAACTCAGGTTTTGGCAAAGGAAATAAGTTTGGGTTTGCAGTAGCCTACAGATGGCAGGATGCATTTTACTTTCAGGGAGATTTAGCCAATGGCAATTTACCTGCAATACAAACAGTAGATGCACAGGTAAGTTTCAAACTTCCTAAAACCAAATCCATCCTTAAATTAGGAGCTAACAATTTGCTTAATCAATATTATTACAACGCCGTTGGTAACTCTCATATAGGGGGATTGTACTACCTGAGCTTTGGTTATAATGTGTATTAATTCTTTTTGAAACAAATGGAAACGCATCCTTAAAAATTAAAATTTTCTATATGAAATATATAATTAAAATAAACAACCTTCAGTTAATAATGGCCATTGCGGCTACGATGCTGTTGGCTGCCTGCAATAAAGAACCCGAACAATTTACAGTAGCTGAGATAACACCACCAACAGGGTTAACCCTTGGTGCAACAATTGCAGCAACGCCAGCAGATAGTTTGTATTACAGGCTGATTGCAAAGGCAGGTTTGATAGATAAAATCAATGATCCTGCATCTAACAATACCATGTTTGTGCCAGGTAATTCAGCCATGAAATTATTTATCAATGCCATTTCAGGTGGCCAGGTTCCATTGGCTGCACCCGATGCAGTTTTTTCTGGTTTTATCACAACTGTTATTCCACAGGCTTCCGCCGCCGGTATTGTTAGCTACAATATTT
>JAYWAU010000570.1:0-2917 GCA_043782265.1 Ferruginibacter sp.
TTTTTTCTTAAGATTTTTTATAACTGGTACACCCAGATCCTGAGCACCTGCTGCGTTTAAATGTTGTTCGTACTGGTGTTTCATAGGTACCACTAATAATTTCTTGCCCATTTGTAGCGCCTCAGCAGGCGTTTCAAATCCAGCACCGCATATAATGCCTTCGCATGTGGTAAAACTTTCTGTAAAATCAGCAGTGCTTACAGGCTTAATGCTGCAATTGCCTGCGGTGTAAGACTTTTTAGTATGTTTACTAAAAATTTGCCATTCGATATTTTTAAAAACGGAAAGAAAGACGATTAGCTTTTTATCGGAATAAGCTGGCAAATAAACAGTATAATGTCCGAGATTTTTTTTTGCTGCATTGCGAATTTCTCTTTTTATCACTGGCGTAAAAATAGTTTCACCATAAGGCTTAAAATGAAAGCCTACACCTGTTTTGCAGGGGGCATAATATTTTAAAATCATTGTTCCGAACAAGTCCTTCGACGCTGGCCTGGGTGCATTTTTGTGTAGTACAGCCCACTGGTGGCTCATACCAATGCAGGGAATATTTTTTAACTTGCAGGCCCAGGCACTTACAGGTTCAAAATCATTTATTACAAGATCATAGTCTTCAACCGGAAGGGATTTTATTTCGGATAAAAATTTTTTGGATTGCATCTGTTTAAATGTTTTATACATATCCACTCCGCCTTTTTTGCCGAATATAAAACACAGTCCTTTCATTTTAAATTTAACGGGGTAATTAAGTCCTACATCTGCCTGGGTGCCGCTAAGTAAAATATCCAGGTCGCATTTTTTTTCTAAAAATGGAATAATTTCATTGGCCCTGCTAACATGCCCGTTCCCCGTACCTTGTATGGCGTATAATACTTTCATAAATTTTTTTTAAGATGCTATCACAAAATCCTCCATCATTATTTTAAAAAGTTCTGCTGTACGCAGGTATGCAGCTTCGTCGGTATAAAAAGAATCATTTAATTCATGCACCAGCTTATCCTGCTGGTAATGATAAATATCCCATTCATTATTATGGTATTCTAATGCAGTTAAATTCTCTATCCAGTCTCCGGAATTTAAATAGGTAACACTTCCTCTGCTATTATTAATTTTTCTGTTGCAGGGTTGGTGAATATGTCCGCAGAGTACATAATCGTATCCTTTTTCTATCGCAATATTGGCAGCAGTTTCTTCAAAATTGTTGATGTGCTTCACAGCACCCTTCACAGAGTTTTTAATTTTCTTTGATAAAGAAATTTTCCCTTTGCCCATTTTTTTACTGAGGTAATTTATAAAGGCATTGATGTAAATCAACGTATCGTATCCAACAGCACCCAGCTTTGCAAGCCATTTACTATGTTGCATAATTACATCAAAAACATCACCATGAAATATCCAGCTTCGCTTACCATTACTGTGATGAATAACCAGCTTATTTACAATGTGAAAATCACCAACAGAAAAATGTTCAAACCGGCGTAGCATCTCATCGTGATTGCCAGTAACATAATAAACTTTGATACCACGGCTAAGCATACTCGTAATTTGCTTTATAACCTGCATGTGCCCTGCAGGCCAGTATTTTTTGCTAAACTGCCAAATATCTATAATGTCGCCGTTTAAAATAAGTATGGCAGGATCAATGGTGGAAAGGTAACGTGACAACTCATTTGCACGGCAACCGTAAGTGCCAAGGTGGACATCAGATATTACAGCTACATCAAGTTTTCTTTTTTCCAACGGATATAGTTTATATGTAAAGTTCTTTACCTAATGTGTAGTAATTGTAAACATTAGGTTATCAAAACTTTAAACTAAATATACTGGTGATGATATACTGATAAACAGAAACTATAATTCAGAATGAATTATTTTAAGAATAGCATACTGTAAAATAAGAATTGACATATTATATTAACCCTAATCTCTTTTGGTTTCTAAAGTAAACCCAAAGGTTGTGCCTACATCAATGGCACTGCGTACATGCATTGCCTGTTGATGTGCCTCCACAATATGTTTGCAAATGGCAAGCCCTAAACCACTCCCTCCAACTTTTCGGCTGCGTGCAAATTCCGTCCTGTAAAAGCGTTCAAATATTCTTCCCAAATGTTCTTCGGCAATACCATTTCCGTCATCACTTATTTCTATTAAAATTCTTTCACCATCAATTTTATAGGCGCTTGCTTCTACGGTTCCATTTTGTTTACCGTATTTGATGGCATTTTCTATCAGGTTAATAAACACCTGCCTTATTTTTTCCTTATCTGCAAACACTGTTAAGGGCACTTCGCAACCTCTTTTAATAATCAGCTTTATTTGCTTTTCATCAGCATTAATTAAAAGCGAATCGTACACATCTTTTACAAGATCCTGTATAATAAAATTTTCTTTATACAATTGCTGTTCACCCCTTTCCAGCTTTGATATTTCATCAAGATCATCTACAAGGTTTACCAGTCTGTCAATATTTCTGGATGTGCTTCCAAGGAATTTTCTGTTAACTTCAGGATTTTCTAAAGCACCGTTTATTAAAGTATCTACATATCCCTGAATGGCAAAAATGGGAGTCTTTAATTCGTGCGATAAGTTTTGCAAAAATTCCTTACGATATACTTCATTTTGTTTCAATAATTCAATCTCTGCCTTTCGCTGTTCGGCCCATGTTTCTACATCCTGTCTCACATCATCAATACTTTTTTGAGGTAAGATATTTTTATAATAAAATTCTTCTCTTTTACTAGCCTTTGTTTGGTATATTAATTTATAAATCAATTTAATTTTTCGGTAAACAAAGCGTTGCACCATAAATAATATTAAGCCATAACTTCCGGCAAAAATGATAACAAAACAGATGACAGAGGACCACCAGATAGGTTCAAAATAATATATACCAACACTTATGGGGATTGCAATAATT
>JAYWAU010000571.1:0-8072 GCA_043782265.1 Ferruginibacter sp.
TTCTAAAAGACCTGGTCCAAGTTGGCTATGTACTTTGTAAGCGCAATCAACAATTTCTTTACAAAGAAATTGTTCTATTTCATTCAATACATACATTCAAAAGTTTTTACGTCTTACTGCCTTACCGGCAAAAATAAACAAAGTATATTCCTTTACCAGTATTTGAAAAATCTTTAAAAGATAAAAAATCCTAAAATCTTGGTTTATTTTTTATTCGTACTACAGATTTACCGGCAAAGAAATCAATAAACCGTCTTTCGTTTTCCACTTTCAAAATCTTTAAACATAAAGGCACCCAATTTATCCAGCGATGCGAAGAAGGCTTTTCCGTTATTGGTTTCTGTAAATTCCTGAACAAATTTTTGAAGATAGGGGTCAGACGCAATCATAAAAGTAGTGATAGGGATTTTTAATTTTTTACATTGCGTAGCCAGGCTCATACAGCGGTTTAAAATTTTTCTATCTACCCCGAAACTGTTTTTATAATACTTGGTGCCCACTTTTAAACAGGTAGGCTTTCCATCAGTAATCATAAAAATTTGTTTGTTGGGATTTCTTCTTTTACGTAACAAATCCATTGCTAATTCCAACCCTGCAACGGTATTTGTGTGATAGGGTCCAACCTGCAAATAGGGAAGGTCTTTTACTTCAATCGTCCAGGCATCATTACCAAAAACAACTATATCCAACGTATCTTTTGGGTATTTTGTTTGTATCAGTTCCGCCAACGCCATGGCCACTTTTTTAGCAGGAGTAATTCTATCCTCTCCATATAAAATCATGGAGTGAGAAATGTCTATCATCAGTACCGTGGATGTCTGTGATTTAAAATCGGTTTCCCTTATCTCCAGGTCATCTTCGTGTAATCGAAAACTTTCTGCACCATGATTAATTTGTGCATTTCGAATGGAAGCAGTAAAATCAATTTGTTCCAGCGTGTCGCCAAATTGAAAGGGCCTTGTTTCGGGATTAATTTCATCTCCGCCACCGGGTTTAAAAGTCTGGTGATTGCCTTGCTTTGTTTTCTTTAATTTACCGAAAATTTCTTCCAGGCTTTTTTTGCGAATACCCTGTTCTGTTTTAGGTGTTATTTTTATTTCGCCATTTTCCTTCTTTTCATCAATGTATCCTTTCTCCTTTAGGTCTTCATAAAAATCGCCCATGCCATACTCGTTGTTAGTGAGCTTATATTCTTTGTCTAATTCATTCATCCATTGCATAGCTTCACTTACATCCCCATTGGTGTAAGTGAGCAGTTGCGTAAAAATATCCAGCAATTGTTCAAAACGGGTTTTGCCATTTTGGTTGGGATCGTATTTTGAGAAATTGTACCCTTTCATAATTTATAATTAATTCAGTATTCTTAAATACGCTGCATAAAGTTTATTGCCATCTAATTTTACATTTTACTGCCAACGTATTTGCATATACACAATTTACGAAACAATCAGGTGTAGTGATTGGTTCGTTTGTTAAATAAAAAATCCTTTTACATTTTCAGTAAAAGGATTTTTAATAATAAGATTAAGTTTATTTTTTTACGCTGTCTGCTTTTTTTGAAGGTGTAGTTGTGTTGGTAATTGTTTTAGGTAATTCAACAGGTAATGATGCAGGGTTTTTATAAAACTGCTCCATTTGCTGAATGCCTCTTAAAAAATTAGCGGTTGTTGCCATATCTCCTCTTTCACCATCAAACTGGGCCAACCTCGTTTCGTTTAGGCTATTATAATATACCATTTGCTGTTCAAGATCTTTCTTTAAACTACGGGTAACTTTCTCTGCCAATACAGTATCGCCGGCTTTATAACAGGCATCTAAAAACTGGTACGATACATAGTTGTGTTGCTGAAAACGGGAAACCATACCGTAACCCATATTTTCTTCCAGCATTCCCCTGTCGCATTTCTCCAGCATCTTTTTTGCTTCTTCCTTTTTACCATTTTCAGCTAAATTGCCGGCTGCTTTTGCATAAGCTAACCGAATGCTGTTTAAATGACGCCGGTTTTCTTCATCAAAATAAACACCTGTTACATTGGCATTGCCGAAAGTAAATTTGTTCATCATTTTATCGTAAGCCCAATTCTCATTTACTTCTTTGTTTACTTTGATTACTACCGGTACAAGCCTGTAGGTAAGTCCATCCTGGCGAAGGTATTGGCCAAACCCAAGTTCGTTATATTCTGAAGTGAAGTAAATAGGACGTTTCCATTTATTGGCGGCAATAATATTCAGAATGGCTGTTTCTCCTTTTTGAAGACCAGATTTTCCAGGGATGTCAAATTTCATTTCACTTACTGCACTATCTCCGGAGTTTATGGTACCATTTTCTGTTACTACTTTTAAATCTACCGGTACTTTTACTTTACGGGTAGGATATACATTCAATAAACTACCATCTCTTGCCTGTTCCATTTTTGTTGGATCATCACTGCCGGCATAATCCTTCATCATCGTATATAAGTCCATGTATTCATTCGGATCAATACCTGTTCTTGGTGCATAATATACAAAATCCCTTTTAGCACCTTCAATCTGTGCTGCTGTCCATATTGTTTCAATAGGATCGCTTTGGTTTATTTTATATCTTAATTGATTGATGTATGAATCGGTTCCTAATAAGCTGGAGTTGATAACACGTATATCTCTGCGAACACCTTCTACTTCCTGTGCATACCACAAAGGATATGTATCATTGTCACCAAAAGTTACCAATATTGCATTGGGTGCACAGCTCTCAAGGTAGTCAATTGCAAGGTCTCTTGCCAGCACCTTCTTTCCACGGTCATGGTCATCCCATTCCTGACTGGCCATAATAACAGGCACAGCCAACATACAAACCCCGGCTGCAACATAATTGGCAACGCTTGCGCTCATAAATTTCTGTAATAGTTCTTTAACATATAACACACCAATACCTATCCAAATAGCAAAGGCATAGAAAGAACCTACAAACGCATAATCTCTTTCTCTTGGCTGATTGCCCGGCATATTTAAATAAATAACTATGGCAAAGCCGGTAAAGAAAAACAGCAAGCCTATTACCAATCCATCTTTTTTATTTTTTTGATAATGGTAAAGCAAACCAAGTAATCCCAATATAAGTGGTAAGGCAAATAGTTTATTATTGGCCTTGTTATATTTCATGCTGTCCGGCATAAATGTTTGGTTGCCGAGGCGGGCATTGTCCCAAAATGAAATACCTGTTTTCCAGTTACCATCTCTTGCATTGCCCATGGTAACGCCCTGAATATCATTTTGCTTACCGGCAAAATTCCACATAAAATACCGCATATACATCCAGCCAACCTGGTATTGGGCAAAGAAACTGATATTGTCACCCATAGTTGGTTTACCGGTCCATTCATTGGTTTTGGGATCTCTTCCTATCCCGGCAAAATTTGCATAATAGGTAGCATGTTGCTGGTCGTCACTCTGGTCCCACATTCTTGGAAACACATGCAAATCTGCATCGTCATAAGTTGTCTCCACCTTGCGGCCATTTTTTACATATTTATCTTTTCCTTTAATATAAGTATCTACATATTGCTGGTCGGTTGGTTGTGCGGTAAAATCCTGTCCGGTAACCAATGGAACTTCGCCATATTGTTCCCGGGCAAGATAGCCCACCAAGTTAACCGGATTGTCTACATTGTACATATCAATGGCAGTGTCTGCGTTACTTCTTATTAGTGTAGTAAAGTAACTTGAGTAACCGAGCAACATAAATGTAAAACTCCAAAGACCTAATTTTAAAAAGTTCCAGTTGTTCTTATTGGCAATGCGTAAAGCGATATAGATTAACACGCCCATCAGCACAAAGAAAAAAGCAAAACCACTAAAAAAAGGCAGGCCAAAATCATTCACAAATAAAATATCAAAAGCTCCGGCGCCTTTAATGGTCCACTGTATTACAGCTTTCTGAATAATGCCCGTAATGGCGCAACCAATAATAAAGGCAAAGAAAATTCCCCAGTTAGTGGTTTTGTATCTCTTAAAATAATAAATCATTACCATCGCAGGAATGGTCAACAGGTTCAGCAAATGCACGCCTATTGAAAGCCCCATCAGGTAAAATATCAGGATAAGCCACCTGTCAGCACCGGTAAAATGACCGGTTATGCCCACTTTATTCTCTTCTGTAACGGCAGATTCCCATTTTACAATGGCCCAGAAAACGATGGCGGTAAAAAAAGACGACAAGGCATACACCTCACCCTCAACAGCACTGTACCAGAAAGAATCTGAAAAGCAATAAGCCAGGGCGCCTACTACGCCAGCGGCAACAATGCTAAACAACTGACCACTCGTTAACTCTTCTTCTCCTTTTTGTACCAGCTTTTTGGCATAGTGAGTAATGGTCCAGTATAAAAATAAAATGGTAAATCCACTAGCCAATGCACTCATCAGGTTAATACCCGTAGCAGCATGCTTTGGATCAAACGGAGCCATAAACAAACGGCCAATCAATACAAAAAGTGGTGCACCCGGTGGATGCGGTACCTGTAACTTATAGGCACTTGAAGCAAACTCCCCACAATCCCAAAGACTGCCGGTGGCTTCCATTGTCATGATATAAACTACACAGGCAATTATACAAACTACCCAGCCTGAGATAAGGTTAATACGTTTAAAATTCATATAGAAGTTGGTTATAAGTGGGCAAATATAAAACTATCAACCCATTGAAAGGCTGGGATAACAATTTTTTATGAATTTGATTTTTAGTGTGGCTTTGTCTTTAGAGAGCGACATTTTACTGCACACAGGTACAAGGGGTAACAATCATTGTATAAAAGGTTTGCAAACCAGGCTTTTATTTTAAATCTTTGTAAAAATTTTCAGATATGAAACAAATTGTATTTTTTGCCATTTCATTAGTTGTATTAAATTCCTGTCGGCAAATACGGGGTAGTGGTAATATTGTAACAGAAACCAGAACAACGGGAGATTTTACCGGGATTTCGGCAGGTGGTGCTTATGAGGTAGAAATAAAAAACGGGCCGGTTACAGAGGTGAAGGTAGAGGCGGATGATAACATTATTAAATATATAGAAACCAGGGTTTCTGGCAATACATTGCATATTGAAACAAAAGATGGGGTGAATTTTAATGATGGTCATTTTAAAGTATATATTACTGCTCCGGAAATCAGGAAAATAAATAGTTCCGGTGCTGCCAACATAGACTTAAAAAGCATTTTGAAAAATGAAGATAAAATAACACTGGAAGCCTCTGGTGCAGCTTCTATTGACGGCGAAGTGGATGCTCCAGAAATAACAGCAGAAGCCAGTGGGGCCGCTAATATTAAATTATCTGGCCGTACCAGAAATTATAAGGCAGAAGCTTCCGGCAGTGCCGATCTTAAAACAGGCGAATTGATGAGTGAAACAACAAAAGTTCATGCGTCTGGTGCAGCTACAGCACATGTATATTCAAGTGTAAGCCTTAATGCGGATGCAGATGGCGCTGCCAGTATTTATTATTCAGGAGCAGGCAGTACGGTGGTAAAAACAAGCGGTGCAGCCAATATAAAAAAAGACGATTAAACCTGATAACTACGTATTATCCAACCCGGATATCATTAATTTGATAACCGGGTTTTTTTATCAATTATTGTTGCGTCGCCGATTTTTTTCCTTGTCATCTTGTCACTTTTTAATAGTTGGTATTTTCTTTGACAGGTACAATAAAAAATCTATACATCATGCAAAAAGGAAATATAAGGGTACAAACAGAGAATATCTTCCCCATCATTAAAAAGTTTTTATACAGCGAACACGATATTTTTTTAAGGGAACTGGTGAGCAATGCAGTAGATGCTACGCAGAAATTAAAAACTTTGTCTTCTCTGGGAGAAGCAAAAGGTGAATTGGGTGACCTGAATATTGAAATAAAGATTGATGCAGAGAAAAAAACGTTAACCATTTCTGATAAAGGAATTGGTATGACAGGAGAAGAAGTGGACAAATACCTTAATCAGGTAGCTTTTAGTGGTGCAGAAGAATTTTTGGATAAATACAAAGGTCAAAACGAAAATAATATCATTGGTCATTTTGGATTGGGCTTTTACTCCTCGTTTATGGTGAGTGAAAAAGTGGAGGTAATTACTAAATCCTTTAAAGAAGGCGCTACGGCAGTAAGATGGGAATGTGATGGCAGTCCCGAATTTATTTTAGAAGATACGGAGAAAGAAACAAGAGGTACAGACATTGTGATGCACCTGAATGAAGAGAGCTTAGAATTTTTAGAGACCCATAGAGTAAAAACAGTACTGGATAAATTTTGCCGTTTTTTACCAGTACCGATCATGTTTGAAGAAAAACAGATCAATAACCCCACACCAGCCTGGACAAAAAAACCATCAGAACTTACACCGGAAGATTACCAGAATTTTTACAAAGAATTGTATCCCTTCAACGAAGCTCCTTTATTCTGGATTCATTTAAATGTTGATTATCCCTTTAATTTAACTGGTATTTTGTATTTCCCTAAGATCAAACAATCATACGAAATACAAAAAGACAAAATACAGTTATACAGTAACCAGGTTTTTGTAACAGATGAGGTGAAAGATATTGTACCTGAATTTTTGATGTTGCTGCAGGGCGTTATTGATTCTCCGGATATTCCGTTGAACGTTAGCCGTAGTTATTTGCAGGGTGACCCGAATGTGAGGAAAATAAATGCACACATCACCAAAAAAGTAGCAGACAAATTAGAAGAGATATTTAAAAATGACCGTACAGCTTTTGAAGAAAAATGGGAGAGTTTGGGCTTGTTTGTAAAGTACGGTATGATGACTGATGATAAGTTTTTAGAAAAGGCCAACAAATTTTTAATACTGCAGGACACCGAAGGCAAATTTTTTACTTTTGAAGAGTATAAAATAGCCACAGAAACCTTACAAAAAAACAAAGATGGCAAACAGGTAATTTTATATACGACCGATCCGGTACAGCAGGATGCATTTATTCAGCAGGCAGTGGCAAAGGGTTATAAAGTAGTGAAGATGGAGACCATCATCGATAATGGCTTTGTAAACCAGATGGAAATGAAGTGGGAAAATGTGCAGTTTGTAAGGGTTGATAGTGATATTACAGATAATTTAATTGACAAACAGGAAGGTGGCGAAAGTGTGCTGAGTAAAGAGGATGAAGCAAAGCTGAAGGAATTGTTTGGTGTAAAAATTCCAGAATTAAATGTTACCGTAGAGGTAAAAGGGTTGAGTTTAGATACACCACCGGTGGTAGCCACACGACCAGAGTTTATGCGTCGTATGAAGGATATGGCTGCTATGCAAGGTGGAATGGGGGCATTTTACGCCAGCATGCCGGATGAAGTTACTTTAACAGTTAATGGTAATCATCCTGTTTACAAAAAGATTTTATCAGAAGAAAAAGACAGGCAGGAAAAACTAGTTAACAATTTAGCTGATCTTGCCTTGTTATCGCAGGGTTTATTGAAAGGAAATACCCTGACTAATTTTATTAACAGAAGCGTTGACTTAATGAACGTTAACTAAGCAGGTAATTATAGGAAATACTTTAAAAACTTCCGGTGTTATTTTAATACCGGAAGTTTTAATATAGCGGCTTCCAGGTATTTCATTTCCTTGGTATGAAATATTTCGATAAACCCTTCGTCTAAAAAAAGATCAATATAGAGTGGGTTTGCATAAGCCACCACTATTTCTCTTGGATGATCCTGAATACTTTCCATAATATTCGACACTACTGCACCCATAATAACCACATCAAAAGGATTGAATAAAAATATGCAATCAACCTCTGCAGGTATTTCAAAATTCATGGCATCTTTGGTAATTACTGCATATTGAAGAGCAGGGAATTGTTGTTTTGTTCTTTGCAGATTTGCAAGAGCATGTTCACACAGGTCTTTAGAGAAATCAACACCAGTAATGTTATCAAAGCCGTAGCGGGCTGCTACACACATAGCTCTCCCTTTTCCACAGCCAATATCTAAAAAGTGTTTTTTTGAAGATGAAGGGACCTGTCTGAATATCTCTTCCATTAACAGGTAACTGATAGGCATGTACATGGTTGCATGCGATG
>JAYWAU010000572.1:0-2913 GCA_043782265.1 Ferruginibacter sp.
ATTTTTTTACATGCCATAGTATGATTTAATTGCTTCCGCCAACAAAGTTCCTGCAGCTCCAATTCCAACATTCCAACTTCCATCAAGTGCTTTTCCTAACATTTTTTGTGTCCATCCATTTACCTTTTGACCAAATATTTTCTTTTTAAAATCTGGTTGTTCTACGTCTAAGATTTCTACCAATTCAGAAGTGTCTTCTTTCGATAATCCTATGTCTTCCAAATGTTTTGTAAGTTCTTCTTTATTATCTTTTGAAATGTTGATAGTTGCTGAAATTTTAGCCTTTTCGCCTGTATTTACAACATTACCGTCACCGGAAGTATTTATTATTGTGTGGTTCATAATAGATGTAATTTGTGCTTTTTTGGTTTTGAGTTCTTCAATTTCTGTAATGTTACCAAATTCGGAATCAATCTTAAGCATAAAGTCAAGCAAATTATTTCTAACAAAAGCAAGTATTTCAACAACAGCATTTACTGGAATTGATTTCTTACAATTAATTAATTGTAAATATGGATTTCCCATTTTTCTCCAATTCTGTTGAATAAGCCCTGTTAGCTCAGCCGGAAATATATTTTCGAGCGTTCCTGATTCATTCTCACCTTTAAGTGTCTCAAGACTTGATATACTTTGTGTAAAGTCCATAGAACGCAATACAACTTCGAATTCTTTTTTAAGTCCCATAGTCGGAACAGGTTGGTCATTATATTGCATGTTTCCGTTGATATAGGTGCCTGTTATGTTTGCTTGGTATTTTCTGTATTCTGGTAGCTGGCTGGTGTTGTCGTAACCTTTAAGTTCGTTACTAACCCAATTTAAAAGGGCTTCATTTTGAAGCCTACTTGCAAGTACCTTTGTCTTCAAAAGAGGAGAACTAATTGACTTATCTGTGTCAATTAGTTCATTTATAATATCGTTGATTAGTTTCATAATGTTGTGGCTATAAAATTGTAGCTAACTATTATATTACAATTCACTTCTGATGACTCTCCCTGTAATGTTGCAGCAAGAGATCGCCTCCAAAATCAGTTTTAAGGTCTCTTACTACAGTGTGAATGTGGTTGGCATTGTTCTGTGTATTGTCGTATTCAATGATAATGGTAGGCCCCTGTATACGATAGTAATAAGGCCTGCCCAACACGGGCTCGGTGTAACCTGCCCACGTAAACCAGAGATTATCCAGCCCCGCCGTTTGTATTTCTTTCAGCATGCTGGCTGCAAATAAGGTAGTGTAGCGATTGATGTAAAGATTGATCAGTTGCAGCAATTGCTGCTGGTGTTCGGGCGACAATTCCATGTAACGGATACCGGCAGGATGATCGATCATTGCTTTGCGATTGGCTTCCGTAAGTATTTCTTTAGGAGCAGCAGTATCAATAATCGCTTTCTTTAATTCTTCCGGCGTAAGTGCATGCAGCAGGGCAAATCCCTTGTCAGTTTCTTCTTTTAAAACCTCCGTATTTTTTTGCGGGCCATTTTGTACAATGGCAGGATTGGTGCCGAGGAAACCTGGTGTGCCTGCTACCAGTTGTTTTTTATCAGCCGAAAAATGAAAGGCCACATGATGCCCTTCAAAACGCCAGCCCCAGATGGTTTTATCAGAGGGGATTCCAAAAATAGTAACAAAATATTTGCCGGGGTCACGGTAATTGTCTTCGGGCTTGCGTTGCTCCAGTTCTTTTAAAATAAGATCCAGTTGCATGATGGCATTTACTTTTTTTACCGTCTCGCTGCTAAGGCAAGTGCCTAACAAATCCATCAACGCTTTGCGTTGTGCTGTGCTCAGCTCATTGTATGAAATTCCTTTGCGGTCATCCAGCGGAACGTATTTAAAACGATACCGTTCTTCTGTGTCAAACGGGTAAAGGGTTTTGGCACGTTGTGCAGTATCCAGTAATTGGATAAAAGCGGTTGCTTTGCTCACAAGGTCCTGCGACTTTGCAGGCGCAACAAATAAAAAGGCAGACAGGATAAATAAAATAACACGGTTCATACAGCAAGTTGAATGAGATGATAAATGAGTAAATGATTGAATGAATATATGAATAATTAAAGCATTGCCATCTGAAAATATCCTGTTTACTTAAACCTTGAGACAGGCCTTGTTAAACAGGTTGGTCCACCACCACCCTTCACACTAATCTCTTCTCCTTTGTAGACAATTACTTTGCAACCGGCGGCTTCCAGCGCTGCCTTTGTTTTTGGATTACCATCAACCATTAAGCAAACACCGGGTGCAAGCGCCAGTACATTGCAACCCATGGATTCAAATTCATCCTCCGGCACTTCAACTAACTGGTAGCCTCTTTCCAGTAATAAATTTCTAAATGTAATCGGCATCAGGGGTGAATATACAACCGCAATATTGGTATCAACCGGACTAAGAATTGACATTAAATGAAACACATCCGACGGGCCTTTGTAGTGGGGCAATTCAACCGTAATAACCTGCACATCCAATGGCTCTAATAAAGCAGTTAGCTGTCTTATGCCTTCTTCGTTGGTGCGGTATGTGTGGCCCACTGCAAGGGTATGTTCGTCGAGCCATGCTACATCTCCTCCTTCAATTGTGCCCGGGGCTGTAATGCTTCCCAGCACAGGAATTCCATTGGCTTCAAAAGCTTTTTTCTCTGCAAGTGGTTCCTGCATTCTTGCCGCTTTACCCATATTACAAAGTATCATTCCCTTGTCGGTTGCAATGGCTGCATCACGGCAATAAATAGAATCCATATTCACTGTTTCATCCTGTGGCAAATAATAAATGGTGGCACCATGTTTCTCTAAAATGGCTTTAAAATTTTTATACTCATCTGTTGCAATATTGATGTCAGGTTTACCGAGGTAATTTAAGGGTTGCCAGTATTGTTCAATATGAGCATCGCTGATAAAAGCCTGCTGTACTTTTTTAATAAA
>JAYWAU010000573.1:0-2909 GCA_043782265.1 Ferruginibacter sp.
GTATAAATTATTCACACCCTCAGTCCATCCAAAATCTTTTGTCATCGCATCCTGAATGCCCCATAATGTTTGAAAATCGGTACAGCCCTGCAGGTTGCTTTTAAAAGGAATGTTGTAATTATTTTGTACAGCATAACTCTGATTGATTACGCCATGGTACCAGGTTTCGCCGAATAAAGTTATCTGCGGATATTCATCTTCCAACGCTTTGTTGCAACGATTCATAAATACGAGGTTGTTGTAAGCATAGGTGTCAATGCGCCAGCCATCAATGCCAAATTCTTCTACCGTCCAAAGGGCATGTTGAATTAAAAAATTGGCAACAAAAGGATTTTCCTGGTTTAAGTCTGGCATCACTTTAGTAAACCAGCCATCTGTTAATATTTTTTTGTTGTCAGCACTTGCATAAGGATCAAACATTAACTGATCTTTGTAATTGGTTTGCGTATATGCCGGCCACTGGTGCAACCACTCTTTCATCGGCAAATCCTGCACGGTAAAATGATACAAACCAACATGGTTATACACAGCATCCTGTATAATTTTCATTCCTCTTTTATGGGTTGAATCTATCAGTTGCTGATAAGCTTTTTCTCCACCCAGCCTTGGGTCAATTTTATAATGATCAGTAAATGCATAACCATGTTCTGTTCTGTTAGGCATATCATTTTCCAACACAGGGTTAAGCCATAAAGTAGTTACTCCTAATTGCTGTAAATAATCAAGGTGATTGGTGATGCCCTGCAAGTCGCCACCATGGCGGTCAAAAACCGAATCTCTATTTAAAGATTGGTCCCGCATACCTGCAACCCTGTCGTTGGAGGTGTCACCATTGCTAAAACGATCCGGCAAGATCAGGTAAATAAAATCTTTTGAACTTACCCCTTTTGCAAACTCATATCCACGCTCGGGTCTTCTTGCTTTCAATTCAAAATTGATTGTTGCAGGAGCCGTAGCATTGGTAATTTTTATTTTGATAACTCCCGGTTTAGCCGAAGCAGCAATTAGCAGATCAAGAAAAACATAATTGGTATTTTCGACCCTGTTTATCTTTTCTAATTTAACACCAGGATATGCAATAGAAAAAACGCCTGCAGCGTTACCAATGGCATCTCCATGAATCATAACCTGCACCTTGTTCCATTTCATACCTGCCCACCAATTGGTGGGATAACATTTGTAAGTGCTTTGTTGTGCGAACAAGGCTATACTTTGGCAAAAAAGTAAGGCATAAATAAAGACACTTTTCATAGCGTTTATTTTACTTTGATTCTAAGTGTTAAAAGTGCCGCAACTATCATTAAGCATCCACCTAATACAATTGTATAAATAGCATTGCCATTAAAAAAGTGCTTTGTAAAGAAGCCTAATAAAGTAGCTGCCAGTATTTGCGGGATAACAATAAAGAAATTAAATATGCCCATATAAACACCCATTTTATTACTGGGTAGCGAGGCTGTTAACATAGAGTATGGCATTGATAAAATACTTGACCATGCAAGTCCAATGCCCGCCATACTTAGTATCAGCAAATATTTATCTTTAAAAAGAAAAAATGAAATAAGCCCCAACCCTCCGGCAACCAAACAAATTAAATGCGTAGTTGGCCTGGACGTTTTTTTTGCCAGCAAAGGCAACAAAAAAGCAAACAGTGCTGAAAATAAACTGTAGAAACCAAAAAGTACTCCAACCCAGTTTCCGATTTCATTATACTCTTTTGAAGACGTGTCTGTGGTATTAGCAATATTTTGTGCTAACCCTGGTGTGGCGTAAATCCACATGGCAAACAAGGCAAACCAGGTAAAAAATTGTACCACGGCCAATTGCTTCATTGTATCCGGCATTTTATATAAATCATTCACTACTTCAACAAGGCCATTTTTCTTTTTGTTGCTCCAAAAAAAGCCTGCCAATAATTGTATCAACCCAAAACTTGCAACTCCCAGCGTTAATACATACAATTCTTTTTCGAGTGGCTGTTCTAAATGGGTTGAATTATAATAATACAATAGGGTAGATAATACCGTTCCGGTAATCAACCAAACAAATCCCTTGTTATAAAATGATTTAACGGGCGTAGTAATAATTGAATGATCTACCTGCTGCTGTTCAACCGTTTCAAAGCTTTTTAATTCTGCCGGTGAATACTCTTTTGTTGTAAAAACTGTATAAGCTACTGTTGAAAAAAATACTGCCGCACCAATATAAAATGAAATTTTTACAGAATCGGGTATTACGCCCTGTGCTGCTTCGTTAGCAACACCAACCTTAGTTAATAAGTAGGGTAACATAGAAGACACCACCGCACCAATACCAATAAAAAAACTTTGCATGGCAAAGCCTGCTGTACGTTGTTCGTCAGATAGCATATCGCCAACAAATGCCCTGAAAGGTTCCATAGAAATATTGATGGATGCATCCAGTAACCACAGCATAATGGCAGCCATCCACAAAGCCCAAACGTTTGGAAAAAATATCAAGGCAAGCGAAGCAAGTATAGCACCAATTAAAAAGAAGGGTCTTCTTCTACCCCATTTTGGCGACCATGTTTTATCGCTTAAATGACCAATAACCGGTTGCATAATTAAACCTGTTAGCGGAGCTGCAATCCATAAGATTGGAATATCATCAATTTTTGCCCCCAACGATTGGAAGATACGGCTGACATTGGCATTTTGTAATCCAAAACCAAATTGAATACCAAGAAACCCAACACTCATGTTGATGATTTGTGTTAAACCAAGTATTGGTTTTTTGGCAGTAATAAGTTGAGACATAGCAATCGTTTAAAATAAAAACTGTGTAAAAAATACACATTAATAAAAGCGCAATAAAAAGCATCCTGTTTTGCAGGATGCTTTAATATTCAATTTCTTAAATAACATAGCCATCAGGTAAAATAGCACCTT
>JAYWAU010000574.1:0-8040 GCA_043782265.1 Ferruginibacter sp.
AATGCAATTGCAGGTTTTTCAGAATTCATAACCCAATCGCTTTTATCAGGATTGTTGATATGCCATAAAAAGTCTTCGCCGAATTTTATACCAGTTAATTCTTCTACTCTTTTGTAAGCGCCCTGTATATAAGTGCCAATTTTTTCAATGGGCATTACGCCATCGCCAATCATCATCCCTCCACTCAATACGTCAAAATAAAAGTCATTTTTGTATTGCGTTGCAATTTGTTTCATTACCGGGCTAAAGCCATAACACCAGCCGCAATAAGCATCGTAGCAATATATAAGGGTAGGTTTATTCATGTTGTTAAGTTGCTAAGTCTTTGTTAATAATTAAATGCTGAAATCGAATATTTCATTTGGTGAATGAACACCGTTTATTCAAAAACAATGGTTTTATTTTTATGTAGCAATACCCTGTCTTCAAATACAAGTTGTAACGCTTTTGCTAACACAGCCGTTTCAATTTCTTTGCCTGAACGTACCATATCTGCAGACGTAAATGAGTGCGTAACCGGAATGATCTGTTGTGCAATTATCGGTCCTTCGTCCAATTGATTGGTTACAAAATGAGCCGTAGCGCCAATCAATTTCACGCCTCTTTCGTAAGCTTGTTTGTAAGGGCTGGCACCAACAAAAGCTGGTAAAAAAGAATGATGAATATTGATGATCCTGGAGGTAAACCTTTCAACAAAGTCTGAGGATAAAATTCGCATAAATTTTGCAAGCACCAGGTAATCTGTTTCGAATTTTTCGATTACTTTGAGTAGTGCAGATTCAAAAATTTGTTTCTCACTATTTTCTGAAGAAACAAGATAAAATGGTACATCAAACCGCTTGCAGATTTCTTGCAGCTTGGTATGATTACCAATTACGCATTGAACAGTAGCCCCAAATGTTTTAAAGTGATTTCTAATAAGGATATCACTAAGACAGTGGTAGTCTTTTGTAACGAAAACAATTACCTTTTTTTCGGCTTTCGGATTAATTTTTATTGTCGCTTCCGCAGGAAGAACCACTTTCAGTTGATGCGCTATCATAGAAAAATCCACGACACCTTGTGCATCAATGCGAATAAAAAAACGATTGTCAATAGTATCAACATGTTCTCTCATAGAAACAATATTAATACCCTCACTTGCTAAAACAGTTGAAATACTCCCTACCAGGCCAACCTGATCTCTGCATTGAATTAGTATTATCATTGTATTCTTTTATTGTAATAATATAGCAAGTTATCTATTTGATGATTGCACTTTAATGTGCCTCTAACCAATTAACTCCTACACCAATTTCTGCATCTGTCGGTACGTCGTTGGGAAGTTTTAAAGCCGTTTGCATGCAATGTAAAATAATGGGTTTAATTATTTCTACTTCATCTTTGTGTGCATCAAATACCAATTCATCATGCACCTGCAATAACATTTTAGATTTAAAATTATGGGTGATAAATGCTGCGTGAATTTTTATCATCGCCAGTTTTATCATATCGGCAGCACTGCCTTGTATGGGCGAATTGATGGCATTGCGTTCAGCAAAACCACGCACGGTAAAGTTGGCGCTGTTGATATCTTTTAGCCAACGTTTTCGTCCCATAAGCGTTTCTACATATCCTGTTGACTTTGCAAAGTTGATGGTATTATCCATGTACTGCTGAATATTGGGAAACTGTTTTTTATAATTGTTAATGATTTCTTTTGCTTCTCCTCTTGAAATTTTTAAATTTTCTGCCAGTCCAAAAGCACCTTGCCCATAAATGATTCCAAAGTTTACACTCTTGGCCTTATAGCGCATTTCTTTGGTTACATCCTTTTCTTCTACATTAAAAACTTTGGCAGCCGTGGCGGTATGAATGTCTTTGCCTGTTTTAAAAGCAGCGCACATATTTACATCGCCACTAATAGCAGCAACAATGCGTAATTCAATCTGCGAATAATCGGCTGATATTAATACATGATTTTCATCCCTTGGTATAAATGCTTTTCTAATCTCTTTTCCCCTATCCGTTCGTACCGGAATATTTTGCAGGTTAGGGTTGGTGCTGCTAAGTCTGCCTGTTACTGCTACTGCCTGCGCATAGGAAGTATGTACCCTGCCTGTTTTTCTGTTGATCAGTTCGGGCAATGAATCTATGTAAGTATTCTTTAATTTGGTTAACTCACGAAAAGTTAAAATATCATCACATATTTTATGCTGACCAGCTAATTTTACCAATACATCTTCGCCCGTTGCATATTGGCCCGATTTTGTTTTTTTTGCTTTCGGATCCAGCTTCATTTTATCAAACAATACTTCACCCAATTGTTTTGGCGAGGCTAGGTTAAAACGAACGCCTGCCTGTTCATACACACTTTCTTCACTGGTTTTAGCTTCTACTTCAAGGACCTTACTGTATTCTTTTAAAAAATTTTCATCAATACGGATGCCTTCAAATTCCATATCGGTCAGCACTTTTACGAGGGGGTTTTCTACTTCGTAAAAAATTTTTTCAACATCCTTGGTTTTTAATTCTTCCAAAAAAATATTTCTTAATTGCAGGGTGATATCTGCATCTTCGGCTGCATATTCTTTTATCTTTTCAGGTTCTACATCCCTCATACTTCCCTGCGCCTTTCCTTTCTTGCCGATGAGTTCTTCAATATGTACCGGCTCATAACCTAAATATTTTGCACTCAATGCATCCATACTGCTTTTACCGTCCGGCTCTGTAACATAATGCGCCAGCATGGTATCAAAAATAGCTCCCTTTATTTCAATGCCATACCATTTAATCACCAATAGGTCGTACTTAATATTTTGACCAATCCATGTTTTAGCTGAATCATTAAAAAGTACCAAAAATGGTTGTAGCAATGAAAGGCATTCCTCTCTTTCTGCCGGACAAGGAATATAAAATGCCTCGCCGGTTTGCCAGGCAAAACTAAGCCCCACAAGTTCTGCATTGTTGGCATCAATGGAAGTAGTTTCCGTGTCAAAACATATTTCAGGCTGTTTTTTTAGTTTATCAATTAGTTCCTGAATCTGTTCTTTAGCATTAACAAGCGTATAATTGTGTGGTGTGTTATGAATATTTTTATCTACAACTAAATAGCTGGGTTCTTCATCAGTTGCCTGGGATGATTGCGCTGTTACAGGTAAAGAAGCAGATTCTGTTACACTACCAAAAAGATCCATTTGTCCGCTTTTCTGTTCCTTATTCCTGCCTCCTGATTCCTGAATTTGAACACCAGGTTCTACCTGCATTTCTTCGCCCAAAACTCTTTTAATAAAGCCCCTGAATTCGAGTTCTGTAAATACATCTTTTAATGATTCTTTATTCATTTCTTTTAGCCGAAAATCTTCTTCATGAAATACAGCTGTGGGAATATCGATAATAATGGTGGCTAATTTTTTACTCAATACAGCGGCTTCTTTTCCTGTTCGAATTTTTTCTCCCAATGCTCCTTTAATGTTATCGGCATTGGCTAATATATTTTCCAGCGTATTATATTCTTTTAACAATTTGGCCGCCGTTTTTTCACCTACACCAGCTATACCTGGAATATTATCTACGGCATCTCCCATCAGTCCTAAAATATCAATTACCTGTTCAACATTTGCAATATCCCATTTTTTGCATACTTCTTCCGGACCCATAATTTCAATGGTGCCACCCTGGTAGGGGGGTTTATAAATTTTTATATTTTCACTTACTAACTGGCCATAATCTTTATCAGGCGTTACCATAAATACTTCGTACCCTACTTTTTCTGCCTGTTTTGCCAAGGCACCAATTATATCATCTGCTTCGTATCCATCAATGGCAATAACCGGAATGTTGAATGCTTCAATAATTCTTTTTATATCAGGAATGGAAGATCTGATATCTTCAGGGGTTTCCTGACGGTTGGCTTTGTAATCAGCAAAATCGGTATGCCTTTCAGTAGGTGCATGTGTATCAAAACACACAGCCATGTGGGTTGGTTTCTGGTTATTAATCAGATCAATTAAAGTGTTGGTAAAACCAAACTGGGCATTGGTGTTTTTACCTTTACTGGTAACACGGGGGCTGCGAATGAGGGCATAATATGCTCTGAAAACCAAGGCGTAGGCATCGAGTAAAAATAATTTTTTTGACATGTGGCGTAAAAGTAAAACAATCTTACTCGCCAATCAACACTGAAATTGGAATGTTTTAATTAACCAGCTCATTCAACAGTAGCAATCCGCAGGCTTAAAACAATAAATGGTCTGCAAATTGCAAACCGTTAAAGTATATATTAAATCAGAAGAGTATGTTTTACAGAGAAACCTCTACCTATACTTTACAAAACTAGAATTTAACCAATTTTTTTGAAGTTGACCAATCTATAAAATACAGCACTAACGAGCTAGATAAAGCAAATGTGAGGATTAAGAAATTTTTCATAAATAGGGATTTGGCTACAGTAGTAACTAAAAAAGGAACATTTTATTGTTCCAGTTTTAATCTTTTTTGACCATATTAATTAGTGATACGAATTACTGCGTATGCATGCCTAATTTCCCCCGTCCTCATTTCAAAAGTAATAGCTTAATTTATTGCTGTTACTTTATTAAAATCTTGTATCAATAAACAAAGGCAGCATTGCCCGCCAGGTTGGCCAGTCGTGTTTCCATTCGCTGCCCCAAACACTTAATTCATAATTGATTCCTTTATTGTACAAAACACCTGCAAATGCTTTTGCAGCATCAGGATCTTCATACTCACCGGTACCTGTTAATATATGAATGTGGCGGCTTTTACGTATTTGTTCTAATATGCCGTGATCTGTAAGATTAGGCATATATAGCATAGGTGAATTAAGGTAAACCTGGTCATCAAAAAATCCTTTTGAATATTCTCTGAGATCATACACACCGCTCATGGCAATTACACCATCAATAAGGTCAGGTCTTTTTAAAAATAAATTCATGCTGTGTAATGCGCCAAAAGAGGCACCTGAAACAATTACGGGTGTTTCCCACGAAGTGTCATTTTTTATATAAGGGATAACCTCATTAAAAATATATTCGTTAAACCGGTTATGGTGAATCGCTTTATGTTCTCCCGGCATATCATGGTGCATCCAGCTTTCGTTGTTGATGCTGTTAACTGAAAACACTTTTACTTTTCCAGCGTTTATATAGGGCGCTAGATAATCCATTAATTGAAAACGTTCATACTCCAGGTAATCAGCAGCAGCAGTGGGTATTAGTAGCAATGCAAATCCATAATCACCATATTTTGCAAGAGGCATCTCTTTTTGCAAGGCAGGGCTAAACCAGCTTGTAAGTTCTCTTTTCATATATTTTTTTACCGGTGATTTACGCTAAATTAGTATTCAACAAAAAGTTTAATTAAATGCTTTTAAGCTCAGCATATTGATTAATTATTCGACTACGCCTTCTTTAATTTCTGTCCACAATTCATGATAACATTTAGCAGCATAACTGCTACGGGCATACTCTTCAATAGGCTGACGATGTATGCCCATTTTTTCTACTTCAGATAAATAAGGAATATAATTCTGAAAGAACTTTTTGTCTTTGTATAACTGTTCCATTATTTCATTGTGCATGTTTTTACGTAGGTCTGCCATTGCAAAAAAGCACATTAATTTGGCACTATCCAGTGCTTTTTCTTTAAAATAATCTTTTACCATATTGTAAGTACGAATAGACAAAGTAGTAGGTATAATGGGCATTAAAACAATGTCGGCGGCATTAAAGATATTTTCGCTTAACGCACTAAAACCAGGAGGACAATCTATAAATACAAGATCATATTCATTTTCCAGTTGTTTTAAAATACCTTTTAAACGGTTCTTTTGCCCCTTCATTTCTTCCAGCATTATATCAAAGCTTTTGGCAGAATTATCGGCAGCAATAATCTCCAGATTTTCATATTCTGTTGACAATATTGCAGTATCTAGGTTGGCATCTTTACTAATAAGTTTTTTTATGCCCTGTACATCTTTAGGTTTAACCTTGTAGTAAAAAGTAGTGGAACCCTGAGGGTCAATATCCCACAATAATGTTTTGTAGCCGTCTTTTGCAGCCAGGTAAGCAAAGTTTACACAGGAGGCTGTTTTGCCAACGCCACCTTTAAGGTTGTAGAGTGCAACTGTTATCATACATTACAAGTTTATTTGAGTAAATGAAGGATAATGAAAGATATGAATTTATTTTTGAGGTCTACAATTTACCATGTGATTTTTGCCATCAAATTTGATAAAATTCAAATTTTACAAATCATTGTCATTTATGCTAAACCTTAATGAAAATTTTTAAATCAGACCTCAATAAATATAGCTTATTTCATTCCCTCTAACTCCTTTTGCATCCTGAACATTTCATCTCTTAACCTGGCAGCTTCCATAAAGTCTAGGTCACGGGCGGCTTTCTCCATTTCTTTTTTTATTTTAGCCACTGCTTTTTCCATTTGCGGAATGGTTTTATAAACGGCCTGCTCTTCTGCAGCTACGGTTACAATATCCTGGTCTTCTCCAATTGAATATGGGTTGGATGGGTCGTAGCCTTTTACATCAAGCACAGAACCCTGTGCAAATATTTGCTCTTTACTTTTTATAATGGTGGTTGGTGTTATGCCATGTTCAATATTGTAGGCAACCTGTTTTTCTCTTCTCCGGCTGGTTTCGTCGATGGTTTTTTGCATGCTTTCCGTCATCTTATCTGCATAAAAAATTACCAGCCCATCTACATTACGGGCAGCCCTGCCTGCTGTTTGGGTAAGACTGCGTTCGTTGCGCAAAAAGCCTTCCTTATCGGCATCTAAAATGGCAACCAGCGAAACTTCCGGCAAATCCAATCCTTCTCTTAATAAATTTACACCCACCAATACATCTATTATGCCTAAACGCAGTTCCCGCAAAATTTCTATTCTTTCCAGTGTATGCACTTCGCTGTGTATGTACTTACTTTTGATGTTGATGCGGTGCAGGTATTTATCCATTTCTTCTGCCATGCGCTTGGTAAGTGTTGTTACCAGTACCCGGTCGCCTTTAGTAATTCTTTTATCTATTTCATCCAGCAAATCATCTATCTGATTGATAGAAGGACGAACTTCAATGGGCGGATCTAATAAACCTGTTGGCCGCACAACCTGTTCAACCACCACACCGCCAGTTTTCTCCAGTTCAAAATCACCCGGTGTTGCCGAAACAAAAATGGTCTGGTTGATCATGTTTTCAAACTCATGAAAATTAAGTGGCCGGTTATCCAAAGCAGAGGGCAACCGAAAACCATAATCTACCAATATTAACTTGCGGCTCCTGTCGCCGCCATACATACCACTTACCTGCGGAATAGTTTGGTGGCTTTCATCAATAATGCAAATAAAGTCTTTAGGGAAATAATCCAGCAAACAGAATGGCCTGGTACCAGGTTTACGCCTGTCAAAAAACCTGGAGTAGTTTTCTATGCCATTGCAAAAACCCAGCTCCCTGATCATTTCAAGATCGTAATTTACCCGTTCATTCAGGCGCTGTGCTTCAATAAATTTGCCGCTGTTTTTAAAATATTCTACCTGTGCGGCGGTCTCATCCTGTATTTCATAAATTACCTGCTGCATAATATCTTTTGGAGCCAGGTATAAGTTGGCAGGAAAGATGGCGGCATTATCTACCAGGCCAATACGCTTGCTGCTACTCAGTTCCAGTGTTTCGATGGTTTCAATTTCATCGCCGAAAAAAGTGATGCGGTAACCAAAATCTACGTAGGGTAAATTAATATCTACGGTATCTCCTTTCACTCTAAAAGTGCCTCTTGTAAAATCTCCCTGCGAACGGCTGTACAAACTATTTACAAGTGCATGCAAAAATCCCTGGCGTGAAATAACCTGTCCTTTTTGAATACGAACAATGCCGTTTTCAAATTCTGTTGGGTTACCCATACCATAAATACAACTTACACTTGCCACAACAATAATATCTCTCCGGCCACTTAATAATTGAGCTGTTGCCTGTAAGCGGAGCTTATCTAATTCTTCATTGATGGCAAGGTCTTTTTCAATGTAAGT
>JAYWAU010000575.1:0-2899 GCA_043782265.1 Ferruginibacter sp.
ATCCTCGTCTATGCCTTAAAAAGCGATGATGGCGAAAGACCAACAAAAACCAATATCCAGGAGCTATGCTATAAAAGGCGATGATGTTCCAAAAACCAAACAAGACCAATATCCTTGCCTATGCCGTAAAAAGCGATGATGGTAAAAAGACCAAAAACACTGAAGCCAGGCTAAATTTTTAATTTTTTCTGGAGAGGACTTTCCTCAACCCAATCAATCCTGACAAAGCTGACTTAGTTAGCTAAAAATGTACTTCCACAACTATGAAAAACTAGTAGCTTGTGGAAGTTTTTCTTTTTACCCCCTTCAAGTACGAAATAGATCAGCACGTATTTCTACGATTTCGAAAATCGCAAAGTTCCCATTTTGTATTGTTACAATTACTCATCAAAGGGTATTTACTGAACCATAATAATAGAGCATTAATGCTCTTGTGCAGGTTGGTAAACTGTCGCATCTTTGTATCAGAAGTTGATTGATAGAAATTAAATTATCAATCATATCCAAATATCCTGATAAAGCTTAAAAAGTTAAATCCAATATCAGTCAACTTCTTTTTATTTTTCCAATATCCTACATGCCTAACCAGCATTTCGAAAAACTAAAAGTCCGTATATTATCCATTTTTCCGGTATCCTAACGAAAATAACCATCTAGTACTTAGAGAAAACGACCGAAGCCCATTATCCTGTAGAAAAAGACCAACTCAATATCCTGAGAAAACAATAAACTGTTATCCTATAGCTGTTTTTTAAACAGAGAAAGATCATTAAACTGAAGCCAGGAATAAATAATTTCTGGGAGCCCCCGCTCAAATTTTTTAAAAAACTTCCACAGACATTTAAACTGTGGAAGTTTTTTATTTTACTCCTTCCAATAATATTTGATTTTGTCTTATAACTAAAGTCTGATTGTTTCTAACAATTTGTTCAAAGAGTATGCTCGTAAAGTAGGTTATTATTACGGCAATTATTAGCTCAATCGCCCAATTAATTGAGCATTTAAAGAAGAAATACTTAGTGCAATTTTACAATTAAGCAAAAGGAAGACATTAGTCTTACGGTTTATAAATCGGCTTGTTAATTTATATGCAATTCAAATAAGCATACATAAAAAGGCAAATTCACTTATTTTTGTAAAAAACAACCACACATGAGTAAATACAAAGCCGGTGTTTTATTCGGCGCAGAATTAGAAGCTCTTTACAATGACGCTAAAGACAACCAATTTGCATTGCCAGCAATTAACTGCATTGGCACAGATACCATTAATGCCACTTTAGAAACTGCGGCAAAGGTTAATTCTCCAGTTATAATACAATTTAGCAATGGCGGGGCTCAATTTATTGCAGGTAAAGGCATGCCAAACGACAAACTTCAAGCAAATATATCCGGAGCTATTTCTGGCGCATTACATATTCATAACGTTGCCAAGCATTATGGCGTTCCTGTTATATTACATACTGATCATGCTGCAAAAAAATGGTTACCATGGATAAGTGGATTGATTGATGCCGGGGAACAATTCTACAAAGAAAAAGGACAGCCTCTTTTTAGTTCTCACATGTTAGACCTTAGTGAAGAACCTATTGAAGAAAATATTCACACTTCAGTTGAATTTTATAAAAGAATGGCCCCGTTGGGTATGAGTATTGAAATTGAATTAGGTGTTACTGGTGGTGAAGAAGATGGCGTAGACAATAGTGATATCGAAAATGATAAATTATATACACAGCCTGAACATGTAGCTTACTCTTATACTGAATTAGGTAAAGTAGGTAAACTGTTTACCATTGCTGCAGCTTTTGGGAATGTACATGGGGTTTACAAACCTGGTAATGTAGAGTTACGTCCTGAAATTTTAAACAATAGCCAGCTGTATATTGAAAAGAATTTGCACACAGGCCCTAAACCTGTATTCTTTGTATTTCATGGTGGTAGCGGATCTCCGCAAAATCAGATTAGAGAAGCAATTGGTTACGGTGCCATTAAAATGAATATTGATACTGATTTACAATGGGCGTTTTGGGAAGGTGTTTTAAACAATTACAAAAAAAATGAAGGGTATCTGCAGGGCCAGTTAGGCAACCCTGAAGGAAGTGACAAGCCTAATAAAAAACAATACGATCCAAGGGTGTGGTTACGCAAAGGGCAGGAAACTTTTATTAAAAGACTTGAAACTGCTTTTGATGATTTGAATTGTATTAATAAAAACGCTTAGTTAATTATACTAAGTAGTTTTTATAGAAATTAGGTGTATATAAATTGGAAAAAATTTTAGCCAAAGAATAATTTTGCTTAAATAGTATTTACATACTCCTGAGTGTTGCCGTAAAATTGAAAACTAAAAAAGAGATTGAAGATTTTTTTAACTTTTAAAACAACCCTTTATAATTTCTGATTTGAAGGAAAGTAAAGGTGGGGCTTAATATGATAAAAGAAGAAGATTTTGATGCCAACCTTGCAGGTGAAGATGGTGAATCGGATGAAACGAAAAGAAATTGGTTTAAACGTATTAAAAAAGGTATTCTCACTGCAACAAAAGATAAGGCTGATGCTCCTGAAGGACTTTGGACAAAATGCCCAAATTGTAAGTTTACGTGCACAGTTACAGAATTGAGGGAGAATTTATTTGTATGTCCCAAATGCGATCATCATCACAGGATTGGAAGTGGTGAATATTTTGAAATTTTATTTGATGACAATGAATTTAAAGAATTGTTCGCAAATGTTGTTTCAAAAGATCACTTAAATTTTGTAGATCTTAAATCTTACGGTAAACGATTGGAAGAAACCTATTCCAAAACAGAGATTCATGATTCGATTACCGTTGCACATGGTAAAATAAAAGGCAATGATTTTGTAGTAGCTTGTATGGATTTTGAATTTATCGGGGGAAG
>JAYWAU010000576.1:0-2897 GCA_043782265.1 Ferruginibacter sp.
ATAGAGACTGGCGTTGATTTTATTTTATACGGTATTTCACCGGGCACAAGAAATCCATCAACGACGGGGAGCAATATTAATCCGCTTTCCATTCAGAAAGAACAGGGAAGAGAGATGGCTATATTTATAAGTGATCAGTTTGAATTATCAGAAAAAATTTCCTTGCAGGGAGGATTGCGTTTTGTCAGCTACAATTACCTGGGCCCTAAAATGGTTTATAATTATGAACCCGGTGTACCTATGTCAAAAGAAACAATCACGGATAGCACTTATTTTTCTAAAAATAAAAGCATTAAAAATTATGCCGGACTGGAACCAAGAATAGCGTTGAAGATTGGATTAAAAGATGACCTTTCTTTAAAGCTAAGTTATAATCGTGGGCAACAATTTTTGCACCTGATTTCTAACACCACTTCCATCTCGCCTGTTGACTTTTGGAAATTGAGTGATCAATATATTAACAGGCAAATTGGCGATCAATATGCGGCCGGGGTTTTTAGAACGTTCAATAAAAACCAATACGAAGCTTCTTTTGAAATGTATTATAAAACCACTAAAAATACAGTTCAGTACAAAGACGGAGCATCGCTGTTGTTGAATCCTTACATAGAAAGTGCCTTGTTAAATGCAAGAGGAAGGGCCTGGGGGTTGGAATTTAGTGCTGCAAAAAATATTGGTAAAGTAACCGGCCAGGTAAATTATACCTATTCAAAATCGCAGGTGCAGGTTATAACTCCTTACCCTTCAGAAATTGTTAATGGCGGCGCCTATTATCCTTCTGACATTGACAGGCCACACAATCTTGCAGTAATTTTAAAAATCAAACTTGGACAGGGCTGGAGTTTCAGCAGTAATTTTATTTACACTTCTGGCAGGCCTGCTACTTATCCTGATGGCAACTATGCTTTTAATGGTACATTGGTAACCAATTATTCAATGAGAAATATGGATCGGTTACCAGCCTATCATCGCTTAGATGCAGGATTCTCTTATGTTTCAAAAAGATATCCTGAACAAAAACAATACAGCGTATGGAACATTTCTTTTTACAATGTTTACATGCACAAGAATGCATATTCTATTTATTTTAAAAGAGATGATACAAGGCTATTGGCATACCAGCTTTCGGTTGTTGGCGGCTTAATCCCATCCCTATCCTGGAACTATAATTTTTAAGTGAGATGCGATTTATAAAAAATATATTTGTAATTGTTGTTATCACGTTAGTATGTCATTCCTGCATTAAACAGGTAGATGTGCCACTTAGGAATGAAAAACCTATACTGGTGGTAGAAGGTGCTGTTACAACAGATTCCGTTCCGTACACCGTTAAATTAACATACTCAGGTCCCATAAGCTATAGCGATGCAATACCGGAAGAATTTCTTGAAAAAGGTGCGATTGTAACCATAGCAGATGATGAAGGAAATACAACACAACTAATATACACTGGTCAGGGAGTTTATGAAACAACAGACCCTGCTTTTATTGGTAAAGTTGGCAGAAGCTACAGTGTTACTATTGTATTGAAAGATGGGAAGAAATATATTTCCCGACCCGAAAAAATAAAACCTCCAGTGCCGATCTTGGGTCTCAATGTATCATTCGTCAACAAGTTCGACATGTTTTTGCCAACATACATGAATGTAGCTATAAATGCAAAAGATCCTGCAGACGAAGAAAATTATTACCGCTGGACTTTTTACTCCTGGATAGGCAGACAAACCCCGGGAATTTCCTGCGGTTTTGGAAACTGTACTATTTTCGAATACTGCTATCAAAAATTTATCGACAATGAAGTGCGCATTCTTTCGGATGCTTCCATTAACGGAAGGGACATCGTCAACCAAACAGTAGGCCATTGCTATATTTATACTTATTTCAATCCTTATGTTGATATTGCTCAAATATCTATGACAAGAGAAGCATACCAATTCTGGAAACTTTACCAGGATCAAACTACAAGAACTGGCAGCATTTTGGATCCGTTGCCCGCAGCGATAAAAGGAAATGTGTACAATGCAGCGAATACAGCAGATTTTGCATTGGGATATTTTTCGGCCTCTTCCGTAGTTCACAGAAAAGTAATATTAGTCCCTTACAGTATTACACCTTACCTGTTGGAATTATCTGCACAACAATTTATTCCTTCTCAATCTATAGCATGCTTTAATTATTTCCCCAACACTCTATCATATGCACCGCCGCCGGAAAAGCAATACCCGCCACCGCCAGGATGGGAAAATGCAGACCAAATAAAAGTGGAATGGTAAAAATTGCCCGTCTTAAAAAAACTATAAATGCCAATCAATTTTTATTCATTAAATCTCATTTAAGTTGCCTTGCCTCCAGCAAACAAAATGAATAAGGTTCTATAATAAGATATTCTTTATCCCTGCCAACGATATATTCTCTTTGTTGCCAGTGATCAAATAATAAAGTAGGGGGATTACCTTTTTCCTTTACCACTTGCCAGTCAACATATGCCACTTCATTTTTAAAATTAAAAAAACAAAACAAGCGCTGCTCATCAAATTGTCTTAAAAAACCGGCAACATGAATGTTGTAAGGTGATAGCCAGGTAAGATTGCTATAGTCTGCTACCATGGGTAATTTTTTACGAATGCTATTCAATAATTGAAGGGCAGAAAAAATACGTTCTTCAATAGTGCCTTCGGTATCAATGTTGTTATTTTTATTCCAGTCAATTACAGGACGGTGCATCCAGCGGTTATCGTAACTCTTTGACGGATTATTGAGGTAGCTATAATCATTTATATAACCAACTTCATCGCCATAAAAAAGCATGGGTAATCCACCAATAAAAAAAGTACAGGCCTGCATTACAATTATTCTGTTGATGGCAGTATTTATTTCCGCTTCATTACTATTGATAA
>JAYWAU010000577.1:0-2889 GCA_043782265.1 Ferruginibacter sp.
CAAAACAAACAGACTTCCCTGCGGAAGCCTGCTTGTTTCGGAACCATTTGTCAAAAACAAATTTTAGTTTATACTTCACCTGCGGTATTATTTTACCAACTGGCAGTAAATGATTTATTGAACTCGGGGAAATTTTGTTTTTTATAAGCCCCTTCTCCAAAATATTTTAATGGCGATTCTATTTCCTTTGCTTTTAAATATCCTGCCAATGGCGCTGGTTGGGCATTTAATGCTGTAACAAACACAGTAGTTGGAAAACTCAATTGTCCATAGCACAGATAAACGGCTAAATCGTTTATTTTATTATCCTTGTTGTATTCATATTTTTTACCTCCCCACTGCACTGTTTCTTTTTGCTCCGCATCAAACTTAACTGCGTAATAATGTTCGTTGATGTAGGCGGCTACTTTTTCGTTGCTGTAGGTTTCTTTATCCATAACCTTACACCAGCCACACCAACTGGTGTACACATCAACCAAAATTGGTTTTGGATTTTTACTGTACGCCTCCTGCAATTGAGCCACGGTAAGCCATTGCACTTTATCCTTCTTTACGTGCCTGAAGGAAACTGCAGTAAAAAATAAAGCCGTAATAATTAAAAAACGGGTAACCTTTTGCATACAATAATTGTTTAGTAGCTTACACGATCACTTAACGACAAACCAATGCACAAAATTGTTGTAGCAATTACAGGGGCCAGCGGCTCTATTTATTCAAAAGTATTATTAGACAAATTACTTGCTGCTAAAGACCAATGGAGCGAACTCTCGGTGATATTGACAGAAAATGCCAAAGAAGTATGGAAGACTGAACTTGACAACGATGATTATAAAAACTACCCGGTTAAATTTTATACACAGCAGGATTTTATGGCACCTTTTGCATCCGGTTCCGGTCAGTATGATATTATGATTATTGTACCCTGTAGCATGGGCACATTGGGAAGAATTGCTGGCGGTATCAGCAACGACCTCATTACAAGAGCTGCTGATGTTATTTTAAAAGAAAGAAGAAAATTAATAGCAGTTGTAAGAGATACGCCATACAACCTGATTCATATCCGCAACATGGAAAGCGTTACGTTGGCCGGAGGTATTATTTGTCCTGCAACACCATCGTTTTACAGTAAACCAACAACGTTAGAAGATGTTGCAGCAACTGTAGTAGACAGGGTGATAGATCTTGCAGGGCTAACTATCAATACTTATCGTTGGGGGAAATAAAAATGCTTTTAGCTCTATTATAAACGTAATTAAACTAAAAGCATCTTCAAAAGTCTTTTTAAAAATTAAGGCTTCTTACCTTAAATCCACCACTTCAACACCGGGATATTTTTTTGCATCAAATACAAACTGGGCATCATTTATTGGTGTAGTGGTATTCATGTTTGTAACAGCATACGTATATTTATTACCTGTTTTTTCAAATACTTTTGTGCTGGTAATAGTTTGTGCAGCCTTGTCAACATAAACCAATACTTTAAAAAATGGTTTGCTTTTATCGGTAGGCGTTAATTCAATCTCCTGAATTTTTTTTCCTGCTACTGTAGTCTCCTGGTTTAGTTTATACAAAAAATCCTTGTCGTAAAAATTGGTAAATATTTTTTGAGGAGTAATACTATTAGCTGAAGGATCAATCTTTGTAATACTTACTTCGTTTGCACTTTTATCGTAGGTTGAAATATTAATACCATCACAATAAATTTCCTGTCCTGTTATGGTAACGCGGTACTTACTGGCTTTCATATAAACGATACCAGTTTTAGTACCAAGCGTTTTACCCGAACCGTTTTCAATCTTTAAGGAAAATTTTGCCTGCACTCCTTTAAAAGATTTGAATTTTGCACTTACTCCATCTAAAACCTTTTTGGCTTCCGGATCATTGTTTCCCAATCCCTTTTGCTGTGCAGATACAAATAAAACACTTAGCATTAAAAAAAATACACTTATAAATAGTTTTTTCATTTGAATTAAATTTAATATGGCTTGCATTTTAAAAAATGAGTGCAAAGATAAGTGAATAGACTGTTTAATATAAAGGGAGTTTAGCCGCATCGTTTAAAGAAGTGTTAATGTACCACTGCCTGCTAATAAACCTTGCCTGTTAACGTTAATAGTTATTATCAAGTTGTATTTTGCAGCCACTCCAACACTCAACATACTCAACTCCGCTATTGATTCTATTAAGTAATCATTAAAAGTCATTTAATCATGATGGAAAAGACTATTGCCTTATCTCAAAGAGAAACCTATGCCCCTACCCGTTTTACAGCGTTTTTATGGTGGCTTTCCACCGCCGAAAAAGAATTGTTGAAAGATGCTGTTGTTGACAGAAACCGCCATAAGATAATTGGCATGACCGTACTGGCAACCTGGGCGTTTGCAACCTTAGCATGGACTTATTTTTTTAATACTGTTGCCACTACTACCTGGCTTACCATTCCATTGGGATTTTTTATGGGCTTTATTATTTTAACCATTGACAGGGCATTAATAAAAGGCATCAATAAATTTTCAAAAAATAAGATTGTGCCGTTGCTTTTTCGTGGGCTGCTGGCTATAACCATTGGTACTTTTATGGCTCAGCCTGCATTGCTGTATATGTTTAAAAAAGAGATCAGGCTGCAAACATCTTTAGACAATGAAAAAAAGAAACTCCTAAAAAGCCAGGAACTAAATGATTTTTATAAACCACGCAAGGCAGCCTTAACAACTGAAAAAGAAAACCTGCAAAAAGAAGCTGCAACAAAATACGCAGATGTTGCAAAAGCAAGAGAAAATTTTTTAGCAGAAACCGATGGCAGCGGTGGTACGGGTAAGGTAGGTGTAAAAGCTGTAGCACTTGCAAAAAAAAATGAATACCAGAAATTAGACGGAGAATACCAGCAGT
>JAYWAU010000578.1:0-7996 GCA_043782265.1 Ferruginibacter sp.
GGGGCAGTGTTTTTATGCACTACCGGTGCCGAAGCGTTGTATAGTGATTTAGGACATTGTGGAATAAAAAATATACGCATCACCTGGATTTTTGTAAAAGTGAGTTTAGTAATAAATTATATTGGTCAGGCAGCATGGGTTATGCACCAACAAAATCCATTTTTAAAAATTGTAAATCCAATTACCAAAATAACATCGCTCGAACTAAACCCTTTTTTTGAAATGATGCCGCATTGGTTTTTATTGCCTAGTGTACTTATAGCAACTGCTGCAACTATTATTGCATCACAGGCTTTAATAAGCGGATCTTTTACCCTTGTAAGTGAAGCCATGAACCTTAATTTTTGGCCAAGGGTAACAGTTAGGCAACCCAGTAATATCAAGGGACAGATTTATATTCCAAGCGTAAATACCATTTTATGGTTTGGCTGTGTATTAATGGTGGTATATTTTAAAACTTCCTCCAATATGGAGGCTGCCTATGGCTTTTCAATTACAGTTGCCATGATAATGACAACGATTTTGCTTAATTATTTTTTGCTGTTTAAATTAAAATGGAACCGTTTTTACGTAGCGATAATTATTGGCGTATTTGCCATAATTGAATCTTCTTTTTTTATAGCCAATGTTGCTAAAATTAAAGAAAGATGGATGTTTTTATTTTTCGAACTATTCATATTTATGACAATGTATGTATGGCATTATGCACGTAAAATAAATAACCGTTTTGTAAAATTTGTTGACATCGGAAAATATACATCTCAATTGACTGAATTGAGTATTGATGATAATATACCTAAATTTTCTACACATCTTATTTATCTATCAAAAGCCAACAGCAGGTCACAAATAGAAGAAAAAATAATTAAATCTATTTTCTCTAAAAACCCTAAACGGGCGGATGTGTATTGGTTTCTGCATATTAATAGAACAAGCGAACCTTACACCATGAGGTACGATGTGTCGGAACTTATAGACGACAAAGTAATAAAAGTAAATATCAATATAGGTTTTAGGATACAGCCCAAAACAGAGTTGTATTTTAAAAAAATTGTACAGGAATTAGTTATCAATAAAGAGTTGAATTTGCACATTCGTCCGGATGGATCAACAAAGTACAATCCCGAGCCAGATTTTAAATTTGTGGTAATAGAAAAATTCCTTTCTATAGAAAATGAATTTGCATTGCGGGAAGGCTTGCTGTTAAAATCTTATTTTTTATTAAAAGATATGGGATTAAGCGATGAAAAGGCTTTTGGTCTCGAGAAAAGTGATGTGGTTGTAGAACATGTTCCTTTATTGTATCACCCTGCATCGCATATTGATTTAATCAGGGATGGCAAAGAAGTCTATGAGAAATAAAAAAATATTTAATTCATGTACTTTTTATCTATTCGAAATCATACTAAAATCTATTATCTAAAAAAATTGTTAGTACAATCTTTACTGGCCGAATTTCATCATGAAGCTGAAAACATCCGCAAATTATTACAAGCAATATTTGGTAATGCTTTAAACTTTAAGCTCTCACCAAAGAGCTTGACAACGGGTTAACTGGCTTCGCATATTGCTGAAGTGTATAACTGGTATCAACCAACATTACACCAAAATGTTTTTGATACGGCAACTTATAAATACCATAAGGGAGATATCGATGCTGCTGTAAATGTTGTTGCCAGGTTTGAAGAAAATGTAAAAAATGCCTAAGTGGCTTTAGAAACTGCCACAGACCAAAGCATGTTTGAAAACTGGAAAATGGTGATTGGCGGTGACCAGCCGGTGTTTACTGAAATGCCCCCGATATAGGTAGTCTGTGGTTTTTTGTATAATCATTTGTATCATCAAATGATACTGACCTACATGGAAAACGAATTTAAGGAAGGGTGATTTAAGGAATGGCTACCAACACTAATAGTTGCTTTGCTCACTGGATGGATCGGATGTCAATTTGGTAAAACTGATAATTCAAGATTGTATAATCCAAGAAAGGCAATAAATGTCGTTGATACTATCTATTATATTGATAGCATGTACAAAGTAAAAACAATAGTTGACACTGTTATCGAGTTACAAAATGATTATTAGCCAAAGTATATAAGTGAAATTTTTTTCGTCTGGTGTCTCTCACATCAAGGCATCGCATGAGAAAAAGGATGCTTGCATAGATAATATCTATCTATATTTTTACCTTTATCACTAACTTCTGTATGGTATTCTCATCCGCTTTAATCATTGGAGCATGCACATCTTCGGAAAAGAGGATTACAAACTGCCCATCTGTTAATTCAAAATAGGTATCGGGTTTGTCTTCGTACAACAATACATCTTTTTCAAAGCTGTAATTACATTTTGGAGATATGCAACTGGTTCTTGGTTTCCAGCCAAACTGTTCTTTTCCTTTAATGCAAAGTTGTATGTCGATGTATTGGTTGTGGCATTCAAATTCCTGTATGGATGCTGCGACTGTTACACCTTTGTTGTTAGAGAAAATTGCACGGATATTGTCTCCGTCAACTTGGTAGATTCCAGGTGCTGTAGTTGCAAGATTGGTATCATTAATGTAAGCAAATGCTTTTTCAAACAGCCGGTGTAAGTCAAAATATTTTGGTGCATTGTCAAGCGAATCAATAATCATAATAATTGGTTTTAATTTTCCGGAAACAAAATAAGGTAGCTATTTGAAGGAGTGCCACATAGACATGCGGTATAAGAGAGTGACACAACGATGCTTAATCAGGGAACAAATATCTGTAACAAAACAGTCTCCAATTCAATCATCATTTTAATCTTACCCGCAATCAGTTCCCCTTTAGGGGTGGGGGTTATCGCTGCACCCTTCCACTGCCATCACCCTTCATTAATTCTTTTACTTCCGTTAATGTAGCATGGTTTAAATCTCCGGGAATGGTATGTTTCAATGCTGATGCAGCCACACCAAACTCTGCCGCTTCAGATAACGTCATGCCCGTAACGAGGCCAAAAATAAAGCCACTTGCAAAACTATCGCCACTGCCTACCCGATCTACAATTCGCACTTCGTAACTTTTGGTATGGTAAAAATCATGGCCGTCATACACCAGCGCACTCCAGCCATTATCACTGGCACTGTGGCTTTCACGCAAAGTAGAGGCGATGTATTTGAAACCAAATTTTTCTTTCATCTGTTCAAAAACACTTTTGTAACCATCCAGGTTTAATTCTCCTTTGGTAACATCGGTGCCTGCGGCTTTAAAGCCAAGAGTAGTATCTGCATCTTCTTCATTACCGATGCATACATCCACATATTGGCACAACGTTGTCATCACTTCCCTTGCTTTTTCTTTGCTCCATAATTTTTTACGGTAATTTAAATCAATGCTGGTAACAATGCCTTTTGCCCGGGCAGCTTTTAGTGCAGCTTCTGTAACAGCCGCCGCTTTATCACTTAAGGCAGGGGTAATGCCGGTTGTATGAAACCAATCTGCTCCTTCAAAAATTGTATCAAAATCCAGTTCTGCTATGTCTATTTCTGCAATGGAGGCACCCGCCCTGTCGTACACAACCTGCGATGCCCTCATGGAAGCGCCGGTTTCTAAAAAGTAAATGCCCAGCCTGTCGCCGCCCCTAATTATAAATTGGGTATCTACACCAAAGCGGCGCAAATGATTGATGGCTGACTGGCCAATGGGATTGTTGGGTACCTTGGTTACAAAGGTTCCGTTTAATCCATAATTACACAAAGCCGCCGCCACATTGGCTTCGCCGCCACCGTAGGTAACATCAAAAGAATCCGCCTGTACAAAACGTTTATAATCCGGGGTGGACAAACGCAACATAATTTCGCCGAGGGTTACAACTTTTTTAGACATGCAATCAAAATTTAAATAAGTATAAAGCAATGCCGTTTAGTCAAGGGGCGGGTGAGGACACCAACCCCGGCAGTCAGCCGTGGACAGTCCTCACCCGCCACACGGGTTTTCTTAACTAAACGGCATTGAAGTATAAGGTGATAAAAATTATTTTTACTAATGGATTTCAAAGGTGCTCATTAATTTGCAAAGCAACAAGGATATAACAGGATTTAAAATGACTATTTACGCAACAGGTTTCTTAAAATAAATACCGGATTGTGGCTAATTTAAAATAACATTGTTCAACGAAAAAAATGATTGGTAAGCATGAAAAAAGAAACGCTGCTGGCACTGATACCTCAACAGGGAATTTTGCCACTCTATTTTTGCAAAGACAAACAGGTAAGTATTGATCTTTTAAAAGCCTTGTACAGTGCAGGTATCCGTACGGTGGAATACACCAACAGGGGAGAAGCTGCTCTTGCAAACTTTAAAGCCATGCGTGCCATTTGCGACAGCGAGCTAAAGGACATGTACCTTGGTATTGGCACCATAAAAAATGAGGATATGGCTAAGACCTTTATTGATGCCGGTTGTGATTATATTATTTGTCCCGGCCTGGTGGAAAGTGTTGCCAAAGTTGCTGATGCCAATAACATGCTATGGGTACCGGGCTGTATGACGCCTACCGAAGTAATTGCTGCAGAAACCCTGGGCGCAAAAATGATCAAATTATTTCCGGGAAATATTATTGGGATGGCATTTATGCAGGCCATCAAAGAACTGTTTCCCAATTTATTATTTATGCCTACTGGTGGCGTGGATACTACCAAAGAAAATATTGAAGCCTGGTTTAAATCGGGTGTTTGTGCAGTGGGCATGGGAAGCAAACTGGTTACCAAATCCATCATGGACAATAAACAATACGATGAGCTGATTGCTACTACAAAAAATGTACTGGCCGTCATCAGTGAGTGCAGGAAATAATTTGAATTACGTATCTAATTTGGGAAGTCCCTATTTTTTTGGTACAGTTAACTTTCTTTTTTTTTCTTGATAAAAAAAAGAAACAAAAAAAATCAAGGCCTCGAATAAAAAGGCTGAAATTTTAGACATCATCCTAAAATCAAGGAACTCGCCGCCGTAGTAAAATACTTTGTAGTTTATACTGGCTCAAACAGCCTTGATTTCTTAACGGCTAATGTTTAAAATTTCTAGCACTTTTTATTCGAGGCCGAAGTGAGCATTGGCTTACGAAGTAAATGCCTGGAATAAAAATAATTTAACGGTTGCTATATGAATCAATCCTCAATTGGTAAATACAGGTGGACGATCTGTGGCCTGCTTTTTTTTGCTACCACCATTAATTATTTAGACCGGCAGGTGCTAAGTCTGCTGGCACCTGACCTTTCAAAAACATTTGGTTGGACTAACAGTGATTACGCCAACATCACTGCGGTATTTCAATTTGTATATGCCATCTCTTTATTGTTTGCCGGAAGAATCGTTGATAAACTAGGCACCAAGGCTGGTTATACCTTGGCTATTATCATCTGGTCGCTGGGTGCTATCATGCATGCGTACTCGCTTTCTATCGGCCATGCTTTTGTGAGTGCGTTGGCCTGGGCAGGACTTGCTGTAGTACCTTTCTCTATTGCAGGGTTTATGATATCAAGGGCTGTGCTGGCCATTGGCGAAGCTGGTAATTTTCCTGGAGCCATCAAAGCTACCGCCGAATATTTCCCCAAAAAAGAAAGATCGTTTGCTACCGGTATTTTTAACTCTGGGGCCAATGTAGGGGCTGTGTTGGCGCCACTTACCGTTCCCTGGATTGCGCAGCATTGGGGCTGGGAAACAGCCTTTATTCTGATTGGCGCCATTGGTTTTATCTGGTTGCTTTTCTGGAGGTGGATGTATAACACACCGGATAATAACAAAAGACTATCTCAGCAGGAGTTGGATTATATTAATAGTGATGCCGAAGAATCTATCACTGCTGAGGAAAGATTGGTAAAAGAAAAAGTGTCCTTGGCAAAATTGTTTGGCTACAAACAAACCTGGGCCTTTGTATTTGGAAAATTTATGACAGATGGTGTCTGGTGGTTCTTCTTATTTTGGTTGCCCAAATACCTGGAAGCACAATACGGCATGGTAAAAACTGAGATCATGCTGCCGCTGGCGATTTTATATAGCATGGTAATGTTTGGCAGCATTGGCGGCGGCTGGTTTCCTACTTATTTTATTAACAAGGGACATACACATTACGATGGTCGCATGAAAGCGATGTTTGTGATTGCGTTGTTTCCCTTGGTAGTACTGGCGGCGCAACCGTTGGGAGGTATTAGTTTCTGGATACCTGTTGTGCTCATTGGCATCGGAGCTTCTGCACACCAGGCCTGGTCTGCCAATATTTACACTACGGTCTCAGATATGTTTCCTAAAAAAGCGGTGGCTTCCGTAATTGGTATTGGGGGTATGGCGGGTGGCTTTGGAGGTGTGGTGATGTCGAAATTAGGTGGTGCCTTGTTTGATTATTACAAATCACTGGGGCATATCCAAACCGGCTATACCATTATGTTTGCCATTTGTGCGGTGGCATATTTGATTGCGTGGTTTGTTATGAAATTACTGGTGCCGGTATACAAACCCATCACCGATTTGTAGTTTTACTATTGAACCAGTGTCTATCAAAATAGGAGACATTTAAATTGTATCAGACTATAAGGTTGGCAACCCTTGCGACAACGCAGATGTGTTTTTTGTTTATCTTTAATTTATAGCTAAAAAATTATGTCGCTCATTATCCTGTTGCTTGGCATTGTATTGCTGGTATTGCTTATTACCTGGGCAAGGCTCAACGCATTTCTTGCTTTTATCATTGTTGCCATTTTAATTGGTTTATTCAATGGTATGACTATTACCGCCATTACCGGATCGCTCCAAAAGGGGATAGGGGATTTGCTTGGTTCTATCATCATTATACTTGGTCTGGGTGCCATGTTGGGTAAACTGGTTGCGGATAGCGGAGCAGCACAAAAAATTGCCATGGGCCTGATGAATGTCTTTGGTAAAAAGTACATTATGTGGGCATTGCTATTAACCGCTTTTGTAGTAGGAATACCGTTGTTTTACAATGTGGGCTTTGTGTTGATGGTGCCGCTGATTATTACACTGGCAAAGCGGTATAATATTTCAGCAGTATATATTGGTGTTCCCATGCTGGCTGCTTTATCAGTTACGCATGGATATTTACCACCGCATCCATCACCTACAGCATTGGTTTCGCAGTATCATGCTGACCTTGGTCTTACTTTGTTGTATGGCTTTATAGTAGCGGTTCCTGCCATTATAATTGCAGGCCCTGTATTTGCTTTAACACTCAAAAAAGTTAAATGCGAACCGTTAGAAACTTTTGCAGGAAGAGATATTCCGGATGAAGAACTGCCTGGCATGTTCACCAGTATGTTCACTGCTTTTCTTCCGGTTATTTTAATTGCCACCAGCACCATTGTTAAATTATTGGTTCATACGCCGAACATTGCTACAGACATTATCATTGCGCTGGGTGACCCTGTAATTGCCATGACCGTTACGTTATTGTATGCCATTTACAGCCTGGGTATACAAAGAGGTAAAAAGATGAAAGAAGTGATGTTGCCATTAACAGATGCGGTAAAAGATATTGCCATGATTGTTTTTATCATTGGCGGGGCAGGAGGCCTCAAACAAATCTTAACAGATACAGGCATCAGTGGCCAGATTGCACAGGGATTACAAGGCATGAATGTGCATCCGTTACTGGCAGCCTGGAGTATTGCAGCAATTATTCGTGTCTGCCTTGGATCCGCTACGGTGGCGGGTTTAACTGCCGCAGGTATCGTGGCGCCATTGATTGCAACCACAGGTGTAAACCCTTGCTTAATGGTATTGGCAACCGGTGCAGGCAGCCTCATGTTTTCGCATGTAAATGATGGCGGCTTCTGGCTGTTTAAAGAATATTTCAATTTGTCATTTAAAGATACCATCCGAACATGGAGCCTGATGGAAAGCATTGTTTCCATTGTTGGCATCATTGCTGTTTTTATCCTCAATTATTTTATTACCTAAATTTATAGTGTTGATTGATTTTTAAAATCACATTTGTAAATAATTAAAAAGAAAAATTC
>JAYWAU010000579.1:0-7992 GCA_043782265.1 Ferruginibacter sp.
GGTTTGGTAAGTTTACATACATTACAGATGCTAACCGTATTGAACCTGCTGAAAAAGAAAAAATAAAAGGGAGCGAAGTAATGGTCGTAAATGCGCTTCGGCACAAGGCTCATATTTCTCACTTTACTCTTGATGAAGCTATAGGATTAGTACAAGAATTAAATGTACCAAAAGCCTATTTTACTCATATTAGTCATCAACTGGGTAAACATGCTATTGTTAATAAAGAATTACCTGCCGGTATACAATTGGCTTATGATGGCTTAAACTTGTCGTTTAATTAAATTATTACCACTTTAGGGTATTGCAATGCTGTTTATTGATTGTTATTTTTAACGATTAATCACAGCCATATGTGGAAACGTTTTATTTCAGACTATTTTAATTTTACCAAAAAGGAACGTACAGGGATTATAGTATTGCTAATTTTGATTATCATTTTAGTAATACTTCCTTTCTTATTTCCTTTTTTTATTCGTCAAAAACCAGTTGATGTTACTCCATTTAAAAAGCAGATTGAAATGCTTTCAGCAAAACAATTTGATACTACTGATAAATATGCCAAACGAAATTACAGTGATGATAATTTTCAAAATTACAGGGAGCCAGATGAAAAGAGGGGTTACTCAAAACAAATAAAAGGAGAGTTGTTTTATTTTGATCCTAATACTTTAGATGATGCCGGATGGAAGAGACTGGGCATTAAAGATAAAACAGTAAAAACCATTCAAAATTACATTGCAAAAGGAGGTCGGTTTTATAAACCCGCTGATATTGGAAAAATATGGGGATTGCACAAAGATGAAGTGCAAAGATTTATTCCTTTTGTACAAATTCAAAATACAAATAACATAAGCAGTACCGAAATAAAATTGCATGAAACCAAGCCTTATGAAAAGGAAAAATTTGCGCCTGCTATCATTGATATAAATAAAGCTGATACAACAATACTAATTGCCTTACCGGGTATAGGGAGTAAGCTGTCTCAGCGAATACTTAGTTTCAGAGATAAACTCGGCGGCTTTTACAAAGTAGAACAGATAAGCGAAACATATGGCCTGCCAGATTCTACCTTTCAAAAAATTAAACCCCGGTTTTCTATAAATAATAATTCTGTACATCAAATAAATATTAATACCGCCACAGTAGATGAAATGAAAGCTCATCCTTACCTGCGCTATGCATTAGCCAATGCTATTGTGCAATATCGGGTTCAACATGGTATGTATATTTTGGTAGATGATATTAAAAAGATCATGTTGGTTACAGAAGATGTTTTCAATAAAATAGGCCCTTATTTAAAAGTTAATTAAAGCGTTTACTAACATCTGTTAGTATTTTAAAAAGGATTAATTTGCAATACAATCTTTTAAGGGTATGAACTTTCAACAATCAGAGTTAACATTACAAGTGGCCAATTCCGCAAGGGATTTTGCCGATAAATTTATCAGGCCCCATGTAATGAAATGGGATGAAACACAGGAGTTTCCCCTACATATTTTTAAGGAATTGGGTAAGCTTGGTATGATGGGTGTTCTGGTTCCCGAAGACTTTGGCGGCGCAGGTCTTAGCTATTTTGAATACAATGTAATTATCCAGGAAATTGCCCGTGTTTGTGGTTCTATTGGTTTATCGGTTGCGGCTCATAATTCATTATGTACCGGGCATATGTTAGCCTTTGGTACTGAAACACAAAAGAAAAAATATTTGCCAAAGTTAGCTACCTGTGAGTGGCTGGGTGCATGGGGATTAACCGAACCCAACACCGGCAGTGATGCAGGTAATATGAAAACAACTGCTGTTAAGCATGGAGATGAATGGATATTGAACGGCACAAAATGTTGGATAACGCATGGCAAATCGGGAGATGTTGCAGTAGTGATTTGCCGTACAGGAGAACCACGTACTAAAGATAATTCAACTGCGTTTATCGTTGAACGTGGTACAGCAGGTTTTGGTGCAGGCAAAAAAGAGAACAAGTTAGGAATGCGGGCAAGTGAAACAGCAGAGATGATTTTTGATAATTGCACGATACCCGATGCCAATAGGATTGGAGAAGTTGGCGCAGGATTTAAGCAATCAATGAAAGTATTGGACGGTGGAAGAATATCGATAGCTGCATTAAGTGTAGGTATTGCAAAAGGCGCATATGATGCATCAGTAAAATACGCTAAGGAACGCCAACAATTTGATCAGCCGATCGGTAATTTTCAGGGAATAAGTTTTAAGCTTGCTGATATTGCTACCGAAATTACTGCAAGTGAATTACTCATTCACCAGGCATGCGATCTTAAAATGAAAGGATTACCAATGACAAAGGAAGCAGCAATAGCGAAATATTATGCCAGTGAAACCGCTGTTAAAGCAAGTACAGAAGCAGTACAAATATTTGGTGGCAATGGTTACAGTAAAGATTTTCCTGTAGAGAAATTTTACAGGGATAGTAAACTATGCACCATCGGTGAAGGCACGAGTGAGGTGCAAAAACTTGTGATCAGCAGGGAAGTGATCCGGTAAATGAAAATGTTTTTTAAGATACTTAACTACAATTACTGATTACATTTTTACAAAAAAACAGCTACCGAAATAACTGTTTTTTGCAATGAGTAATGTTAAATACAACTCAATTTCTTTATTTTTTATCTCCGCTAAATAAACCGCTAAGTTTTTCTTTTACACTATCAAAAACTTCTTCCGCTTTGTGGGCTGCATCTTTTGCTAAATCTTCTGCTTTATTAGCTGCATCCTTTGCAAAATCTTCTACCTTCTGACCTTTTTCTCCAGGTATTACATCACTTATTTTATCCAAAATGCTTTGGCTTTCAGCAGCCTCTGGTGCAGCAGGATCAATAATTGCACTTGGTGCGGTTGCTTCAGGTGCAGATGCAAATAAATTGTCAACAGCTCCTGCCATCATCGGAAACTTTTCCTTTACAAAATCTTTGATGGTTTCAACTGCTTTATGCGCCTGCTCAGCAGTGATGCCTGCTTTTTCAGTAAGGCTTGTAATTAATTCGTTCATGTTTATAGTTTTTAAAGTTTGTAATACAAATATGAGATATTATTAATGAGTATTCAAAAGGATTATTAAAAAATGTTTTATGAAGAATTAAATTTAAAAAGAAACGAATCCTTCTTTTACTCCGTGTCATACCGCTCTACTTTTTCAATGCCAGGTAAAGCTAATAATTGGTTACACAAATGATCCAGCTCTTCTTTATCATGAACAAATATTTTCAGGTTGCCCATAAATATTCCATCTTTTGCCTCAATTGTCATGGCAGAAATATTGAATTTCATTTCTCCGCTGATCAGGTTGGTTATTTTATGAATAACACCCACATCATCAAGGCCCACAATTTTTAAACCTGTAAGAAAAGAAATTTCTTTATTTTTTGCCCACTTCGTTTTTACCACCCGATGCCCAAAATTTGACATTAATCTGGCGGCATTAGGGCAATTGGTACGATGAATTTTTAAACCTTCACCTGTGGTTACAAAACCAAATACATCATCTCCCGGAATTGGCTTGCAACAGTTAGCCAGCGTATACATGATCTTATCACTGCTTTCTCCAAAAATAATCAGCTCTGCATCTTTTTTGTTGTAGGATCTGGCAGTGGTATCAGCATCGGGCTTTTCCTCTACCTCTACTTTTATGGGTTTGGGTAAAAATAATCGATCACCCGAAGCCGTAAAATCTTTCAATTCTTTTAAATCAATCTTCTTAATAGCAATATCGTACAACAGATCCAGCGAAGAATTGAGTTTATAAAAAGTAGCCAGTTCTTCTATATTATGCTGTGTCATCATGCCACCAATAGTTTCTAATTTTTTTTGCAAAATGTGTTTACCATCTTCGGCTACTTTTCTTTTTTCTTCTTTGAGGGTATCTTTAATTTTCTGTTTTGCTTTGCTGGTTACTACCTGGTTAAGCCACTCCTGGCTTGGCTTTTGTTTGGCGCTGGTAATAATTTCAATCTGGTCGCCACTGCGAAGTTTATGACCAATAGGCACTAATTTATGGTTCACTTTTGCACCAATACATTTGCTGCCAACTACACTGTGCACACCAAAAGCAAAGTCTAGTGCAGTGGCACCAATGGGTAACATTTTTATATCACCTTTGGGGGTATACACATAAATTTCTTCTGCTAAAAAAGAGGTTTTAAAATCCTGTAAAAAATCCAGCGAGTTACTATCCTGCCCCGTAAGTGCTTCTCTTATCTGACTAAACCATTGATCGAACCGGTTTTCCACACTGGCGCCCTCTTTATATTTCCAGTGGGCAGCCAATCCTTTTTCTGCAATTTCATTCATACGTTTGGTACGTATCTGTACTTCAACCCACTTGCCTTGTGGCCCCATCACAGTGGTATGTAAAGCTTCGTAACCGTTACTTTTTGGATTGCTTAACCAGTCACGCAAACGCTCAGGAGACGGGTTGTATTCATCAGTGATCATGCTGTAAACCTTCCAGCAATCTTCCTTTTCTTTCTCTGTTGTTGAATCAACAATGATACGGATGGCAAATAGGTCGTATACTTCTTCAAAACTTACCCCTTTCTTTTTCATCTTATTCCAAATGGAATGAATACTTTTTGGGCGGCCATGAATTTCAAATTTAAAATCAGCCTTTTCCAACTTGTCTTTTAAAGGCCTTATAAAATCATTGATAAAACGGGTGCGTTCTCTTTTTGTATCGTTTAGTTTTTGTGCTATGTATTTGTAAGTATCTGGTTCCAGGTATTTCATGGACAGATCTTCCATTTCTGTTTTGATGGCATATAAACCCATTCTGTGCGCCAGGGGGGCATATACATAAACTGTTTCGCTTGAGATCTTTAATTGTTTCTCCCGCTTCATACTGTCCATTGTCCGCATGTTGTGGAGCCGGTCACTTAACTTTATTAAAATTACTCTTGGGTCATCTGTAAGCGTTAGTAGAATTTTTTTAAAATTTTCTGCCTGTTGGCTGGTATTGGTGTCCATTACCGTACTTATTTTGGTAAGGCCATCCACAATTTTAGCTATTTCGGCTCCAAATTCACGTTGTATATCCTGCAGGGTAATATCGGTATCTTCAACGGTATCATGTAAAAGAGCACAAATGGTACTTCGTACGCCCAAGCCAATTTCTTCAACACAAATTCGGGCAACAGCTAAAGGATGTAAGATGTAAGGCTCTCCGCTTTTTCTACGCATGGTTTTATGCGCTTCAGCAGCCATTTCAAAAGAGGTACGTATCAATTCTTTATCACCCGGCTTTAATTTGGGTTTTAATTCTTTTAATAAACCACGATAGTGCCTGAGTATTTCTTTCTTCTCTTCCTCTTCGTTAAGAGTATATTTTAAAATTGGTGCTGGTGTTTCCATCTATTAAAACGAATTTACGAAAAAAGATTTCTGTTTTACTTTTTTGTATAAATCCCTTACTTTTGCACCCCTTAACTGGATGTGCAAATGCCAAAGGTAATTAGGGGGCAGGCGCAGAAGGAGTAAGGATCAGTAAATATTGCCGGATATGGCGAAATTGGCAGACGCACCAGACTTAGGATCTGGCGGAGCAATCCATGTAGGTTCGACCCCTATTATCCGGACTTTTTTTAGTTGATAGGTTGAGTGGTTGATGAGTTTGCAGCTATTTTGCTTACTCTTTTCCATCACTTATCAACTTTTTAATTTTAAACATTTTTAACTTTTTCCATTTATGGCAACAGTAGCTAGAGAAAACATTGGTTTGCTAAACGACAAGATTATTGTAAAAGTTAGTAAAGAAGATTATTTACCCGGCTTTGAAAAAAAACTGAAAGAATATAGTAAAACAGTTAACATTCCCGGTTTTAGAAAGGGAATGGTACCTGCGGGAATGATCAAAAAAATGTACGGCCCATCTATTTATACAGATGAAATTCTTAAAACAGTGGAAAAGCAATTGTACACTTATCTGGAGACTGAAAAACCAGACATTTTTGCACAACCCCTGGCATTGGATGCTGACATCCGCAAATTAGACCTCAATAACCCGGCAGAGTATGAGTTTGGTTTTGAAATTGGATTAAAACCAACATTTGAAATCGCTTCTTTGGCCAAAGCAAAAGCTACTTTACATAAAGTGAAAGTAACAGATGCAATGGTTCAGGAAGAGGTAGACCGTATGCTGATTAAAGGGGGTAAAATGACAGAACCTGAAACTGTTGACAGCGAAGAAATTGTATTAAATATTTTATTTACAGAATCTGATAAAGAAGGCAATGTTATGGAAGGTGGCATAGCAAAAGAAAACTCTGTAATTGTAAAGTATTTTAGCCCTGCGGTTCAAAAACAGGTTATGGGTAAAAAGAAGGATGATACTGTTGTTATTCAGTTATCCAAAGCCTTTGAAAAAGATAAATTGGAAGCATTTGTAATGGATCTCGGTCTTGATAAATACGATAAAGATTCAACAAAGAAATATTTTAAATTAACTATCGTAAAGATTGGCTTAGTTGAAAAAAGAGAACTGGATGAAGTATTTTTCAACGAAGTTTTTCCTGGTGCCTCAGTTGCAACTGAAGAAGAGTTTAGAAGAAAATTAAAAGAAGAAATTGAGCTATATTGGGATGGTCAAAGCCGCAACCAGTTGCATGATCAGTTATACCATTATATGTTAGATGAAACAAAAATGGAATTTCCTGGAGAATTTTTAAAGCGCTGGTTACAGGTAGGTAGTGAAGAACGCAAAACACCGGAGCAAGCGGAAGAAGAATTTCCGGTTTTCAGCAACCAGTTAAAATGGACTTTGATCAGTGATAAAATTATTAAAGAAAATAAGCTGGAAGTATCTGCAGAAGAATTAAAAGAATCCATGAAAGCAGAAGTAATGCGTTACTTTGGAGGAATGAGTATGGGAATGGGCGAAGATACAAGCTGGCTCGACAGTTATGTTGACAGGATGATGAAAGACGAAAAGCAAATTGACGCCAGTTACCGCAGATTAGTTACAGACAAATTGTTTGCATGGGCACAAAGTGAAGTTAAACCAACAGAAAAGAAAGTAACGGGCGAAGAGTTAACAGCAATGCAACACAATCACCAACATTAAACCTCTTTTCCCTGAAGGGGAATTGTAATACAATATTCGCCGGAGCATTTTTGCTTCGGCTTTTTTTTGCATATATCAATCTGCATTAATTAAATAATACATCAAAAAATTACACATCAGACATTTGCTCCGCCTTTTTGGCGTCTTTTTTTTATAGCATAATATTTGGGTTCATCAATCTACTATATTTGTTACCATAAATAATTATACCAAATGAATTTTGGAAAAGAATTTGAAAAATATGCTGTAAAACACCGGGGCATCAGCAGCAACACATTAGATGGATACATTAAACATAACGTAACCAATCTTACCCCAAACATTATTGAAGAAAGGCCTATGAACGTAGCTGTGATGGACGTTTACAGCCGGTTAATGATGGACAGAATTATCTTTATGGGGTATCCTGTAACTGATGAAGTAGCCAATATCATCACCGCCCAATTTCTATTTTTAGAAAGTACAGACCGTACAAAAGATATTCAGATGTATATCAACTCACCAGGTGGAAGTGTGTATGCAGGCTTGGGAATGTATGATACCATGCAGTTTGTTACACCTGATATTGCTACTATTTGTACTGGTATTGCAGCAAGTATGGCAGCCGTATTGATGTGTGCAGGATCGCCAGGTAAACGCACGGCTTTAAAACACAGTCGTATTATGTTGCACCAGCCAAGTGCAGGTGCAGGTGGGCAGGCAAGCGATATCGAGATAACGGTAAATGAAATTCGCAAAATTAAAAGCGAGTTATACGAGATTATTTCACAACATACCAGTCAGCCTTTTGATAAAGTATCGCAGGATTGCGAAAGAGATTACTGGATGACTTCTACAGAAGCTAAAGAATATGGTATTGTAGATGAAGTGTTAACCATCAATCCGCGTAAAGCAAAAAAAGATTAAGT